>JACRHC010000092.1 GCA_016217675.1 Nitrospirota bacterium | reverse complement strand
GTGCGAAGCTTCTTCCAAGGCCTCGATCACCTCCTCCTCAAGATAGACAGAGGTCTTTACCAGTTTTTCGTGCTCCTCATCGTGTTTGTGTTCCATATTCCAAGTTTAAACAATTTCACAGACCCTGTATAGGGGGACAACTGCTGCTGACATGGCCAGGACATTCTGGTAAAGTTATTGGTAAATGAGATATATGAAGATCACCAGCAGTGCGAACAAGCATATCAAGGATGTTATCCAGATTAGGGAGAAGCACGCAAAGTTCAGGCATGCTGCATTTCTGGTCGAAGGGCCGCATCTGGTCGAGATGGCGCTTGCTTCAGGGGTCCAGATCAAAGAGGTCTTTGTGACCGAGGCATTCATCAATGCCAAAGAACACCGGGCTCTGATAGGGAAGATCACGGCAGCCATTTTTGAAGTTTCTGAGCAGGTCCTGGAAAAGATCACGGATACCGAGACACCGCAGGGTATTGTGGCTCTTGCCGGGTATAAACCGGGCAAGCTCGATGCATTATCCCTGAAGGACCACCCTTTGCTGGTTGTTCTTGATGCCATACAGGATCCCGGCAATCTCGGGACGATCATCAGGACAGCAGACGCTGCAGGCGCTGATGCGGTCATTCTGCTTCCGGGCACATGCGATGCATTTATGCCGAAGGTGATCAGGGCAACTGCCGGGAGTTTATTCAATCTGCCGCTGGTCTATGCTGAGCCTGCCCCCCTTGTTGACTGGTTACACAATAAGAAGATTCAGCTTGCAGTCACGGCCGCTGATACAGGAAAGACTATTTTTGAATCTGACCTTAGAGGTCCTGTTGCAATTGCCTTTGGCAACGAAGCCCATGGCTTAAGCGATCACCTTCGAAAAGCCGCTGATCTTATTCTTACCATCCCCATTCTCGGCAAGGCCGAAAGCCTGAATGTCGCCACGTCTGCGGCTGTATGTCTTTATGAAACGGTTAGGCAGAGAAAAGCAACGTCATAAGCCCGTGTCTCACGGAAGAATTTAGAATTACGACTTACATCCACAAGAGCTCGCAACCGGCAGACTGTCAAATGTGTTGAATGGCAGGTAACTGCGCATCAAACCAAAGAAGTATAGGCCTTACGGGCAATAGCGTTATCCTTACCAATGCCTTCACAGTTTTTAATTGACCAACTATCCTATTGCCCCTATAATGCCATTAACATGAATTTACTTCTCATAATTTTCGCACCGCTCGTCGTCATTGCCGTGATATTCCTATTTATTTCACCTTTAGTGCGTAAGAATTTCGACACTGACAAGCCGATCGAAAAGGAACTTGACCAAAAAAGGCATGAATTTAGAGATCAACTTAAGGAAAAGCGGCAGGAGGCGAAACAATTATTTGATGAAGGGGTGAAAGTTGGCGAGCCTCCTTCACGCGAAAGCATAGATCAGCTTACTGAAGAGGTTAAGAGCATAGGCAAAAACTATTTTCGGTTTGCCAGCGACGCTGTTGGGCGCATCAATAAGACTCGGCAAAAAGAAAGTGGCCTTGCCGATTTTAAAAACGAAATCACCCTTGATGGTGGTAATTCAACGTTTTGGTATTTGGCCAGCATGTTGCTGACGCCAATAGGGATAGCAATCAGCACAATGTTAGGGTTGACCTCATCATTCCGAAACGCGGTTGCTTCGTCAGAGCAGGGCGCTCCACTCGGATATTTAATATTTCTCATACTTCCGGCTGTTAGCTGCTGGGTCGCATTTAAGGGTTATGCCGGTTATCCAAAGAAAGTAGCACTACTCCTTTGTTTGCTTCTCAACGCTGTTTACGCAATATTTCTAGTGGTGGGCGTGATAAGTAATGGTGAAAATTGATAAGGATAGCTCCATATAACACTGCAATCAATCCAACTATTCAAAAGTAATCCTTCCAAAACATTCCGGCAGATGGAAATTCTTTTCCGGCAGGGGTGTCCATGAGGCCCAGTGAGGATGAGAGGTCTCGTCCCCGCATTTATAGAAATTGGCTTGCCAGGACTGACCTTCGACCTTGCCTGTTGTGCCTACATATTTTTCGAGCAGGCTGAAAGGGATAAAGAACTCAAGGGACCATGTTACCGGCTCTGTTATCTCAGGTTCCACGACCTCAGGCATGGAATGATCCTAAAAACAGCGATTGGAAGGGCAAATTTGGTATAACATTCTGAAAGCACAGGAGAAAAGTCCAAAGGGGGTTATCACCAAATGGGTGAGGCAAAAAGGAGATCAAGGGCGATTCAAACAGAGGTATCAAAGGCAATAGGGGTACAGACAGCGGTGGGAAAAGTTCAGGTACGCTGGGACAACAAGGCAGAGGCAACGCCCTTTGGTCAGATGGTATTTTTCATAGAGTTTCTGACGATGACGGGACTATGGAACTCATGGGTAGAAGAATGTCCCTTGGAGTATCGCAGCCCCAACGGATCGAGCAAGCGGGATATACTGGGGACATGGCTATTGTCGATACTCTCCGGACACAGGCGTTATGCCCATGTTACAACGATACGCACAGACGGAGTGAATCCTGGCTTACTGGGGATGAAGGATGTGGTCAGCGAAGATACGCTCAGGAGAGCATTACAGGCAATAGAAGAAGAACCTGGTTTTCAGTGGCTGCAGCGGCATATAGACAAGAGCGTTTTGGCGCTGATCGGCGCACCGTGGATACTGGATGTGGATGTAACGATCAAGCCTCTGTATGGCAAACAGGAAGGGGCCGAGGTGGGGTTCAATCCGAAGAAGCCCGGCAGGCCCTCACATGCATATCACAGTTATCAGATGGCAGGCTTGAGACTGGTGTTAGGGGTGGATGTAGAGGCCGGCAACCACAGTCACGGCAACTACACCATGCCGGGGCTGATGAAGATACTGGATAAGTTGCCTGAGGACAAACAGCCCTATCTTGTGCGCGGAGATGCGGGGTTAGGCAGTGAAGATATGCTGAGTGCATTAGAGCGGCGTGCTCAGAGTTATCTGTTTAAGCTTCGGATTACGGCCAATGTAAAGAGATACATAGAGCGGGTATTCTGGAATGAAGGCTGGGAGAATGCCGGACAAGGCTGGGAAGGACGGGAGGGAGAGTTGAGGCTGAGCGGTTGGAGCAGAAGCCGGCGGGTGATAGTAATGCGACGTCCGCTTAAAGGCGAGATAGCGCTGGCCGATGATCAGCAGATGATTATAGGATTTGCAGAAACAGAAAGACCGATCAAGAAGTATGAGTATGCAGTGTTGGTTACCGATCTTGAGCATGAGGTAGTAACAATTGCACAGCTTTATCGTGATCGTGCCGATTCGGAAAACTCCTTTGACGAGCTGAAAAACCAGTGGGGCTGGGGAGGGTTTACCACCCAGGATCTTAAACGGTGTCGCTTTACAGCCATGGCAGTGGCGCTGGTATACAACTGGTGGTCCTTGTTTGTAAGACTGGCCAATCCCAAAGCAAGGCTGGAGGCTATTACGAGCAGGCCGTTTTTGCTGTCAGGGGTTGCCAGACGCACAACGCATTCAGGACAGCAGCATCTGAGCATTACGACTCTGCATGGCAATGCTCAGGAAGCACAGGGAATGCTCAGTCGAGTCAGTAGTATGCTGAATCAATGGAAAATCGCTGCGGAGCAGTTGAACCTGAAATCAGTTTGGCAATATGCCTGTGAGCATATAATAACCACCGTGACCGGTTTCAGGCTGAAATCAAGCCTGCTTCTGACTGCTCAAAGTAGCGGGTAACTGCGGTTTTTAGGTTATATGATTATCAGTTTACCAGATAAGTTTCATCGGTCAAGCGGATGGGGGCAATTGTGTACAGGTCAGTCGTTTTGGGCTAACAGATATGCAGCAGGGAATGGCAGGAGGTATAGAGGAAATAAAGTGCGGTAAGGATCAGCAGGAGACCGAAAAAGAGATTGATCCGCCTGAGCGCTTTAGCAGAGATGAATTTCTTGGCCCAGTAGATAAAGAGCGAGAGGGCCGAGAGATAGGAGGCAAGACCGAGACTTCCCGCTGCGAGGAATGACAGGGCGATCTCGGTATTTAATTCCGTGATCAAGCCTACGTCTTTAAAAATACGCGCTCCGGAAAGCCACCAGAGCACCATCACCGGGTTTGTGGCTGAAAGCGTAAGTCCGGACAGAAACGCCCATCTTTTTCTCTTCAGATGTGCCGGGGGCATTACCGCCTCCTGGTCCTTCAGTCCATGCAGAAGACTGAGAATTCCGAGAACTCCCAGGATCAGGCCTCCTGCCAGCCAGAATATTGCCATGACCTTGTCATTTTCGAGAAAGGGAGCGATCCCGAAAAAAGCGATAAAACCGTAGAGCAGATCAACAAGAAAAGCCCCGAACACAACCATAAAAGAGGCCTTCAGGTTGCCGTTTATCGACCGCCGCAAGACTTCTATCTGCACAGGGCCTGCAGGCACTGCAGCAAGACAGCCCAGAAAAAAAGCTGCTATAAGAAAAAAAGTGTAGTGCATGATATTACTGACGTTTATTATAACCTACAACGGCAGAGTGGCTCTCCAGGCAGACAGATCAATCTTCAGGCAAAAAACCTTTGCATGGTTGTCATCCTTCGAAATAGCGGGAGGTGACCTTTTTACGCCCGGTTGTGTGCTGGTACACCTCGTCAGAATACCCGAGGGCAATCACAGCATGAATTTGCTCTGCTGATGGAATACCGAGAGTCAGTTGAATGGACGGATCCCGCTTCATTGCTGCAACGGCAAATCCGATGAGGCAGGAACTGAGCCCCATGCTGTGTGCCCCAAGCAGGATATTCTGCGTGGCCAACAGGGCGTCCTCAGCCGGACAGCTGGCTCCGGGTCTGGAACCGACAACAATAGCAGCGGTGGCCCCATGAAAGAGATGTTCCCTGCCTGCATCTTGCCAATGCTCAAGCGCCCTCTTCACCTTCTGATAATAGCCGTGAAAATAGGCGTCAAGCTCTCCCTTGCCTATCATCTTGAGGAAGAGACGAAGCAGGGTCTTCTCTGCCGTGCTGTTTAATTTCCGGTAATAGGATGCGATATGTTCAGCAACGGACAGGACTGCCTTTCTCGTCGGCATGACCGTAAAGGTCCAGGCCTGACAGTTGGTTCCGGACGGTGCCGTGACGCCGATCTTTATCAGGTCTTCGAGCAGGGCACGGTCCACAGGCTTATCGGCGAAGCAGCGGCAGGACCTGCGTGAGGCCATAAGCTGCACCAGACCGGATGTGCTGTATCTTCCGGGGGCAAGCCAGTCATTTTCCGCACGAAAGGTCTGAAAATGTGACATCTCCTGATCGATCGCCAGGACACGGACCGCACCCTGCGGACAGACCGCCTCGCAATGCCCGCAGGAGATCGACTCAGTTCCGCTGACAACCGCCTTTCCGTCAACAAGCGAGATGGTGCCTGTGGGGCATACGCTGACGCATGCGCCACACCCGCTGCAGAGTCCGCTGTCTATTTCAATCCTGTTATCTTCCATTTTATCGTGTAATCCCCCTGTCCTGAGAGCCTGAGATATTCATCAATTCCTCCCCGATCATGCCATTGAAAAGTCGAGGAACTCAATGATCGCCGACTCATTGTATTGTCCCGCAGCCATGTCCCGCTTCCGTCCATAGGGAAGAAAGCGACTGACCCAACATGCCAGATAAGGTATATTCTTTTCAGGTGCAAGTTGCCTGTCAAAAAGATAGTTCTGGACTGAACTTCAGTCGTACTATTGGACACTTTTCCCATGTTTTACCAACTTCCCTTTTAGTCCATATTACCATCAAATACCATGTAGCAGATCAATTATTTTGTTCAATATAAGCACGTTAGCCGCTATGCAGAATTATCGAGATATGCTATTCTTTCCCATGCAGAAATCATCGGGCCGTAGCCGGATAGTGAATCCCAATCCACAATCCTCAAGATTTTGATTCCTTTTGTAGCGGTCAATTATAATAAGTATCGAAACAAACAATAATCGAAGGAGATATGATGAGCCCTAAGAGCAAAAGTCATTTACGGTCAACCATAGGTTTAGATATGCTGGTCAGGGATGTGATGACAACCGATGTCATCACTGTGCAGAAGTTCGAGAGTGTCCTTGCCGTGGCAGATATTCTCGCCTCGCGTAATATCAGCGGCATCCCTGTTGTGGACAAGCAGGGCAAGGTGGTCGGCATCATAACGCAGGCCGATATTCTGTCTGTTGTGGGGATCCGCAAGGACAGGACGTTCAAGGACCTCCTGAAGCATATGTTAGGTGAACCGCTTCAGGAGCGCAGGATGGGCGATATCGTGGGCGATGTCATGACCGCGCAGGTGCTTACAACGACTCCTGAGACGAATATCGCCGAGGTTGTCCGCATCATGGATGAAAAGAAGATACGCCGCCTGATCGTGGTGGATGAGAAGAATAAGCTGGCAGGCATCATTTCACGGGCGGACATTCTGAAGGCAGTCCTCAGAAAACTTAAGTAACCTGCAGGAGTTGTCAGAAGCAAGACAGATTGATGTCAGTCTACGCGGGGCCGGCTAATCCCGGATGCCTGCAGTTATTAAGAAAAGAGCCTGACACCGTAGCAGGATATAGCGGCTATAAGTGCTGAGCAGGGGATCGTGATTATCCATGCCCAGACAATGGTTCCTGCCACACCCCATCGAACCGCACTGAGCCTCTTCATTGAACCTATGCCCATGATCGATCCGGTGATGGTATGCGTCGTGCTTATGGGCACTCCTATTGCGGAAGATATAAAAAGCACGGTTGCCGCCCCGGTCTCTGCGCAGAACCCGTCCACAGGTGTCAGTTTAGCCACCTTCTGGCCCATGGTCTTGACGATGCGCCAGCCGCCGAACATGGTGCCAAGCGCAATAGCCAATTGGCACGAGATCACAACCCACGTTGGCACGTAAAATTTATCTCCGAGGTAGCCTGCGCTGAAAAGCAGACTTGCAATGATACCCATAGTCTTCTGGGCGTCATTGCCGCCGTGGCCGAGACTGTACAGTGCCGCAGAGACCAGCTGGCCCTTTCTGAAGAAACCGTCAACCAGTGCACGGGGACTGTTTCTGAAGATCCGGTAAATAAGCAGCCCAAAACCGAGACCTAATAAAAGACCGACGGTCGGTGAAATAACAATAAAAACCACGGTCTTGATAATACCCTTCCAGACAAGGGCAGACGTGCCGGCCTTCACCAGTGCAGCGCCGATCATCCCGCCGATCAATGCGTGAGATGAGCTGGTCGGAAGACCGAAATACCAGGTGATCAGGTTCCAGCTGCAGGCGCCCATCAGAGCCCCGAATATGACCGTCTTGTCCACAATGGCAATATCAATAATGCCCTTTCCGATCGTATTGGCAACATGGAGACCGAAAAAGAGAAAAGCGATAAAGTTAAAGAAGGCGGCCCAGAGCACTGCTGCCTTTGGCGAAAGCACGCGGGTAGAGACCACGGTCGCGATCGAATTGGCAGAATCGTGAAAGCCGTTCAGAAAATCAAAGCCGAGCGCAAGGAGAACGAGAAAGATGACGGTTAATTCCATATCTTAACCCTGCAGACTGCCGAGTATATTCGGTATAGTACGACTGCACGCACGGAACATAAGCTGATACGGATCACGCATACTTCAGGACTATCGCTTCAAGGACATTTGCCACGTCCTCACACTTGTCCGAGGCATCCTCAAGGTGCTCGTAGATCTCTTTCCATTTGATGATAAGAATCGGATCCTTTATTTCTTCGAAGAGTTTGCCAAGGGCGTCGCGGAAAATGCGGTCGATCTTGTTTTCGAGCCGGTTGATCTCGATACAGTAATCCTGGACATGGCCATACTGCTTTTCTTTAAGCTTGTGTATTGCCTTGTGGATCACCTCGGTTGTTGTCTGGAGCTCCTTTGCCATCTCTATTGCCTCGTTCGTAACTGCGGTGATTTTGAATACGACCATGCGGTCGACAGCACCCCAGATCAGGTCCAGGATGTCGTCAAGACTTGCAGCAAGTTCATGGAGGTCTTCCCGGTCGATCGGCGTGATAAACGTTGTATTAAGCTTCTTCATGATCTCATGGGTGAGCACGTCGCCCTCCTGCTCCACTTCATAGATCTCCTTGGCCCGCTCTTCAAGGCGCACAAAGTTTTCCATAAGTGCAACAAGCATCACACTCGCCTTCGTAATATTGAGGGCGTCTCTGTCAAGTATCTCGAAAAAATCTATGTCTTTCGGAAAAAGTCCCATATAATTATTTACCTCCTGATAGTGATTAATAATATAGAAAGAGCACCCTTCAGTTCAATATTTTTTCGAGCATCTCCTTCAGGGCATCGAGCCGATACGGTTTTACAAGGGCACCTTTGTACCCGTATAAGGTACAATCGTGCATGATGGGATCATTGGCATATCCGCTTGATACTATCGCTCTCACCTCCGGATCGATCTCCCTGATCCGTACCAATGCTTCCTGTCCACCCATGCCCTCAGGCACGGAAAGATCGAGGATCGCAGCAGCAAAAGGATCTCCGGACTTATGGGCTGCTGCATAGGCCTTGACCGCCTCATCACCGCTTGCAACAGCCTCCACCCGATATCCGACATACTCCAGGTAATCGAAGGCAATCTTACAGACAGCAGATTCATCATCCATGATCAGGACCCTCGGCCCTGTTTTGGCTGCATCTTTACCTGAGGCCGACTTTCCTGTCCGGGCGACAGCTGCCGGCAGGTAAATATGAAATACAGAGCCCTTGCCGATCTCCGACTCAACCTTTATCGACCCATTATGCTTTCTGATGATCGCATCACATACCGTAAGACCCAGACCCATGCCTCTCTGCGCCCCCCGCTCTTTTGTCGATACATAGGGGTCGAAGATCCTGGACAGGAGCTCGGGAGCGATACCGCAGCCCTGATCTTTAATCGAGATTTTTATATACATCCCGGGTTTTAATCCGGCTACGTCCTGGGGCTTCACCATCTCATTTGAGGCGCGGACAAGAAGAACTCCTCCGGAAGGCATGGCATCCTGTGCATTAAGCGTAATATTCCCAATCACCTGGCGCAGCTGGGCAGTGTCCACATAGACGCTAAGAAGGTCTTCCGGGATATCGAACACTGCCCTGATATTTGATCCCTCTGTTATGATTGAAACCGCGTCTCTGATAAGCTCGCCCGCCTGTATGATCCGGCTGATCGAAGTTCCGCCGGTAGAAAAAGCTATGAGCTGATTGGTGAGGTTAATCGCAGAGTGGTATGCCAGCTCAGCATTATTGAGAAAGGGAAAAGCCTTGCTTGTCTCAGGAGTATAGATCTTTGCCATGTCTATATTCCCAAGCAACCCCTGAAGCAGATTATTGAAATCATGGGCAATGCCGCCGGCAAGGATACCAAGGGATTCGAGGTTCCTCGTCTTTATAAGCTCACCTTCAAGAAACTTACGGCCAGAAATGTTTTCGATCAGCCATATCGAACCGCTTTCGGCATTAGCAGGATTTACAGACTGGCCGATGATATTGCACCAGATAAGTGAACCATTCTTCTTCTTCATCTGCACATCGGCGGTGTAAACCTCGCCGCGGGAAAGCGCTGCATATCCCCGTTCCCCCGTGTCGGCATAACTTTTTTTGTCAGGATAAAATATCTCCGTACCCTTGCCGATCGCTTCATCGATAGCATAGCCAAACATATCAGCAAGACTATTATTCGCCCAGAGGATTCTTCTGTTTTTGAGATACAATACCCCAACACCCAGATTGTCGAGTATGATCTTCTGCTCCTTAACTAACGCTTTGAGACTTTCTTCAGCCTTCTTCCTCTCCGTGATGTCGCGATTACTGACCCGAATGCCGCGAAAGCCGCCTTCGGTATCATAAACGGGCCGGCATACATGATGTATCCAGCGGAGGTCGCCTCTTCGTGTGACAATGCAAAATTCTATTTCCTCCGGGTCATCGCTCCCTCCCTGGGCAAGACGGTGCAGCCGGTGCTGTTCATACACAGAGGTATGAACAGGAGAAACGATTCTGTTCAGCAAGTCGGGGTCAGCAATAAACTCAGAAGGACTGTAGCCGGTGACCCGCTCGCAAGAGGGGGACATATAGACTACCTGATTCTGCTGGTTGATCCAGTATTCCCAATCACTGGTGAAGTCTGCGACAGTATGATATCGTTCCTCGCTGTCAAGCAGTTCATCAGCGGTCTTTTTTCGCATAAACAACACATGTCGGATTCTATTGCGCCCGTACCAGAGTCCCACGATGCCGACCATCCAGATAACGGCAAACCCTCTGTAAACATCCGTCAAATAGCGAAGAGTAATGTCCTGATATTTTTTAAATGGCACAGAAACACTGATCCCGCCTCTGACATCGCCCACCTTGTAGCCCTGGTGGCCATGGCATTTCAGGCAGCCGGCCTCTGTAACCATCGGCATCATCAAACGCATGTAGTGATCGTTCCCCATCATTTCAAGAGAGGAAACCTGCTTTTCGCCGGCTTCGAATCTGCGCAATGCCTTCGCCTCCCACTCATCAGGAGCATTCTCAGGCCTCAGAGCATTCAGGCTCGTTATATGCCCCTGAACGCCGTATTGTTTTTTTGACAGTTCGTGTACTTGCCGGGTCATATATGCTGGGTTCATTAGGGTGAGTTTCTTGCCCGACGGTGTCGTAATGTCCCTCTCCGGAATATGCTGCAGATAGGGATTCGGAGGGGTTTCAGGCGTAAGCGGGACATACACGCCGCCATGTCCGGTCGCCCACCTGCGATAGGCAAGGTCTTTATTATAAGTCGATACAGCATCGGTCAGCGCCTGTTCCATGGCGAAGGAACGGGCTTTTTGGTTCTCCCATAGTACAAGCCCCGCAATAAAAAGCGTCCAGCAGAAGGCTATAACAATGACAAGCCGTGTTAATCTTTTCAGATCAACGTCCCAATTGTCCTGCACCTGAAGCTTTGGAGCTGAACTGTTGGTCATATCGGCATTCCCCGATAAAGAAAGGACTGCATAGGCTGGAATCTGAGCACAATATCTCTTATAAGCGGGTCTTCAGATATGCTGCTTTGATCTGGGCGTACAGCTCTTCCGGATTAAAGACAACGCCTCCCGGCCGGCCATAGAACAGGACCTCTGATTTTCCGTTCACCGCAAGCCGCACATCTTCAACCATCTGGCCGGCATTCATCTCGGTGACGATAAAACGTCGTCCCCTTCCTGCAAGAGACGCAAGCTGTTTTTCAGGGAACGGGTACAGGGAAACAGGTCTGAAGAGGCCGATCTTCCTGCCCTGCCGTCTGAGCTCCTTGACTGCGGAAAGCGCTATCCGCGCTGCAATGCCAAAGGCGACAACAACGAGCTTCGCATCCTTAGTCTCAAATTCATCGAACATGACCTCCTGCTCCTTAAAAAGATCATATTTCTTCTGAAGTCTGATGTTGCGCTGCTCGAGTTCACCCTGGCCCATGCAGAGCGAGCGGATGACACGGGGCTTCCTTCCCTTTGCACCGTCGAGCACCCAGTTCTTCCTGGGAAGTTTCGGCTTCCTGTAAGCAGTAGGATGAAAAGGCTCCATCATCTGGCCGACAACGCCATCGCCGAGGATTATAACAGGCGTTCTATACTGATCCGCCTTGTCAAAGGCACGCAGGGTAAGGTCCCACATCTCCTGCAGACTGAACGGGGAATAGACCAGGCACCGGTAGTCTCCGTGGCCACCGCCCTTCACTGCCTGAAAATAGTCGGCCTGGCTCGCCGTGATATTACCGAGACCCGGCCCGCCCCTCTGGATGTTCACAATAACGGCCGATAGCTCGGCGCCTGCAAGACAAGAGATGCCCTCCTGCTTGAGACTCATGCCCGGGCTGCTCGACGAGGTCATGGCGCGCGCACCGGCTGCAGCAGCACCGTACACCATATTGACAGCAGCGATCTCTGATTCTGCCTGGATAAAGATTCCGCCGACGTCCGGCATCCTCCTTGACAGATACTCAGGGATTTCGTTCTGGGGCGTTATGGGATAGCCTGCATAGAACCTGCATCCCGCCTGCAGAGCAGCCTCGGCCAGCGCCTCATTCCCTTTCATCAGGAGCATACTTTTCTTATGCATTATTCATCCTTGCGATATTGTTGAGCGAATGCAAGCCCTTGCAACCGGTGCCCGGGAACGGGCTACTGAAGCTTTAAAATGTCGCCCCGTTTAAGAGGCCCGTTGCCTGAACTCATATGGCCGATAGAAAACTTTTCCTGAACTTCGCGCACCTCAACAGTACCCAGAAGTTTTTCATCAGCACCAAGCCTCAGCCCGCTGTCAGGGTCTACAAGGTCTTCCCCCAAAGAATAGGCATACATTTTCGTGCCTGACCTGATATTCATATTCGATCCGATATTAATGTAGATCTTCTTGCCATCGATCTTTATGACCTTTGCGGTAAAGGGCACGGTCTCCATGCTGTCGACAATGAACCTTACCGCACTTTCAATAGCCTGTCTTGTGGCCTGTCCTATCGGAGCATTCTTGAACGAATCAGCACCAAAGTCGACAATACCGCGTGAAACGCCGACTGCAACCCCGGATGATTCTGCCTTGCCGACTGCATTATGAGACATCAGGACTTGGCCGCTCGAAGCATCGATCAGGCGGATATCAATGCCGACATGGGCGTTTGAAGATTTGCCGCCGATCCTGAAACCGCTTATGGCAATACCGCCGCCGCCGCCTGACTCTGCCTGCTCGAATTCAGAGACAACACCGCGTATGAGGATCTGTGCCCCCAGCACCTGACCGACCTTGGCCGAGGTCTCTTTTTTAACAATGCCGGTCTGTCCGAGTTCCTGCTCGCCAAGGACTTCCTGCAGCGCCTGGCGTTCGACTACCACAAAACGGTCGGTTTTGATGAGGGCAGTTGCAAGCTGGTCAGCCATACCCTCGCCGATATTCCAGCTGCCATAGGTCCCCTTCACCTTATTTTCAAATTTTGTGACCGCTATCCGCTTTTTGGGCCCGGTATAGGGCGCAGAGACTGCCTCCCGGGCAGGCTTCGCCTTCTTTGCAGGCCTTTCATAGTCGTTGTCCTGCTGGCTTCCTGAAACAGGGTCATAAGCGTAAACAGGCAAGGCAATACCCACAGCAACGGCAAGCATGACCAACAATATAAACATCTTCTTCATCCGATAGACCTCCTGAGAAATATAGATCGATTATACTAATCGTGCATCCTTATTATCAATCAATGCATGAACAATAATGCCTTACTCTGCCGCTACCCTGATATACGGCATCGGGATATAGAACCCCTCTGAGACGAAAAACAGGGCTCGCTCCAACCCCTCGCTAACCGGCTCTCCCCTGAATATCAGCGTTACCTGCTCCTCAGGGCCAAGGTGAAGAAAACTGCTGTCTGATTCGCTGAGCTTATCCATGACATCCTTTAAATCAGCCTGTAATGCACTTATCAGAGGAAGAGACTTGATCACAGGGGCCTCATTTAAGCCAACAGCCCATTCAATACGGTCAATGCGGTGGAACTTGTCCTCTGCGCAGCTGGTTGAAATGAGTCGAATCTTGCGGTTATTGTCCCATCCCCCGTCCATCTTACCAAGGACAAAGGCTGATTGCTGGACCTCATCACGCGGATAGACCCAGTCTGCGGTCTTCCACGAACCATCAGGAGCCTGACGCTGAAGAACAAGCATAGGCCGGCCTGAGGCTGCAGTATGTTTAGCCGAAGTGCCATCTCTGAACCCCTGCCAGGTTACCAGCAGTACTCCTGAACGAAAGGCATGCTCAGGGAGTGAAATTTCAATACCCTCACCGTTATAAAGCGCCTGTCCCTGATTCGGCACCTCAGTCGGATGTACTGCCGAACTTACAGCAGGCTCAGGGGCGAGAGGACTGCCTTTCAGTTCATGGAGCGGTCCGACCTGCTGAAGTTCCTGATAAAGAATTGCCTTCCCTTCCCGTGTCATGGCTGCCCTGAGACCGGGTTGGTGATCTATTGCAAGCATTGCCACAGAGTCAGTAAAAGAGTGCTCACCGGCCTGTTCAATAATCCGGGCACGATAGTTGCCATCCTTATCCGGCCGCATCCCCTTTGACACAGCATAAAAATCCTTATAAAGCCTCTCCCTTCCCATCTTCTCAACTGCACGGTCGAGCGCAGCCTCGACCAGCACCAGATCTGCATTTGTCGCTGCTGTCATTTCCCCGGCGCTGATCTCCTGCGGCATCATCCTGGCAACTGAATATATGTCATTTTCCCTTTCATAGCGCTCTCCGGTCCAGACATACAGAAACGGGCAGGACCCTTTAAGCACTATTCTCACACTCTTGCCGGAAGGTGCAGAAAAATTCTGGCGCGTCATACCATAGTTCCATTGGTTAACGGAAATAACATAATCGCCTGCAGGGATATCGGTGAAGCTGAAGCCTCCGGCAGCAGAACTTGTAGCAGAGACATTAACCGGCCCGGTCAGGGTCACAGTCATGCCTGAAATATTTTCCTTATATCCCTTGACAGGCACAAGCTGCCCTGAGACTATCCTGCACTTTCCGGGTGGTGCGCTCCCAACCTCAGTAACTTCAATACCTTTTGTTCCTGCGGGCGTAGGGCCCTGCTGGGTCGCTCCGGTGGAGCCGCCCGGTTGCGGCCTCTCATCCCCCCCCGATCTTCGCCCCGGCTCGGCAGGCCATCTGGTCCAGTCTTGCCCCGTTCCCCCACGATCAGGCGGAGCCCCATAGGGCGGATAATAACCGCCTCCCTGCTGATCCGGAGAAGAGGTTGTGTCTTTTGTATAACTCCCGGGGGTCGTGTATGAGCCCGGTTGCTGTATTGCTGTCTGGCCCTGCTGTCCGGAGGTCTGCTGGCCTGATCTGCCAGGACCGCCAGGCTGCTGCGCCTGAAAATCACTGCCGAACCTGTTAACATCGTCGAGGTCCTGTCCGCTGCCTGTCCCTCCCGCCCCTGCAACATTCGGGTCATTCAGCGGATTATACTCTCCGGAGCCTGTTTCCCTGCCTCCGGCACCGGCGGTTTCACCCGGCATCGGGTTATTTTTCGTCTGGGCCGGCTGTGATGCACGGGCCGTTACCCGGCTGATGACCCTCGGGATGATACCTGCAACCGCCTTGTCTCCCGGAAAAAGCGACCCGGCACCCATCGGGCTTGCAGGGTTCGGCACAGGTCCGCCGCCGCCGATAAAACTTCCTCCTCCGGCAGCAATGCGCAACGTCCGCTCCATGTCTTTGCCGGCATTCTGAAGGGTGTTCATATCTTCCGGGGTCGCCTGGTTTCTGTCAAGCCGATCCATAGCCCCACTGACCGGCGTTCTTGTTGTAACCATCGCAAGGATCGTGGCACCGCCGATCACTGCTGTCAGCGCCAGTGTGACAAGGGCCAGGACAATAAACCCCTGCTGATTCCGAACGAAATTCAGTGCGCCTCTGCTGGTCTTCATGGCAGTCCCCTCTCAAGGTCCCGGCCCAGTTTCCTGATATCAGCAGGCTGTATCGCAAACCCGGCAACAACGCCGGCCAATGCTCCGTCATAAAAAGTGACATTCAGTATGCCCGCCCCACGGTCTTTCGACAGATATCTGAGCACCCGGTATGTATGCCTGCCAAAAGGTGCGGTCTCAATAGTGTCAGGTTTTCCAAAAACGCGGGTAACATCATTTTCCGTCATTGCAGCGGAAAACTGCGCGGGGTTCAGGGGAGTATGAGGACGTTGAGAAGCATCCTGAAGGACTATGCCAGCCTCACCGGTCGGTTGTTCCTCGGAAAAGTAGCCATTGTCAAACACAGCAAACTTCGCCCTCGTCAAATAAATCCAGGACTCAATCCGCCGCGCCTTTGCAGCACTGCGGCCCTTGGGTCTGTCAAAGACAAGCATGAACAGCTGGGGATACCCATAGGAAGTGACATACTTCAGTTGGCCGGGAGATAATTTCCAGGATTTTCCAGCAGGAGCTGCGTATGAAAGACCGCTCAGCAAAAAAAGCAGGATCAGGAGCATCATTAACCTTTTGTTAAATAGCGTCGTGGTCATCTTCGCCTCCAGTTTCACGGTCTGTCTGCCTGCTCGAGAAACATCCTTCTGAATCCGATCCCCAGTCCAAGCTCCATATCAACTTCGATCGTGCCGTCTGCAAGTTCCCTCTCCTCGGAGACCCAGGCCCCCTTTATGAAGGAATCAACTCTTGCCTTAATCGTATCATGTTTTGTAACAAAATCCTGGATGCGGGTATCAGAAATAATCGTAACGCTAGAGACCTGTTCAGCAAGGTTTCTCATGGCATCGACTTTTGCAGCCCGCAGGGCCATAAGCCTTGCCTGTGCCTGATTGACCGCGCCGGGCGGTGCTATGCCGCTTCCGGTTGCCTTCAGCAATACCGGGCCCCAGCGCTCTTCAGGATCAAGTGTGTCTTCATAAAATCTTTTTATCAGGTCAGGATTGGTTCTGGTAGCAACGACCGGGGGTTTGCCGATTTCAATGTAGCTCGTTCTGCCGGCCGGGATAATGACCTTCTTGTCGGGTGCTGCGTTGATCTCACTGAAATCGACCCTGCCCTCAGTAACTGCAAGACCGGTTTTATTGCCTTCTACCCAGACGAGATACGATGTGCCGCGGGCAGCTGTTACGGCAGTTGGGGTCCTGACCTCAAACCTTGACTTGCCGACAATCACATTCATCACTCCATCGATCAGATTAAACACGGATACGTTTTTGTTATCCTTGAGATGCTCTGATACAACAAAGCTCGAATTTTCACCGACCATGACGACGGAGTCATCAATAAAAAGAAGTTTGACTCTCGATTTCTCTGCAGTATTAACCGTATCCGATCCGAAGACAGGTTCGTTCTTCTGAACCCCATTTTTCTGTTTGTCTCTCAGGATATACGCAGCTCCTCTCAGTTCACGGACATTGCCCACCTCTTTTGAAGCAGCAGTTGCCACTTCACCATAAACCATCGGCAGCATGAAGATTGCAGAGACGAAGATACGAAATAATGTTCTTAGGCGCAACAAAGGACGCTTATTCAATTTCTATAACAACCCTTCTCCGGCACAAAGTAATACCCGGGAGGACAGGTCTTTCCCCGTCCCCATCCCGGCCGGAAGGAAGGAGACCTGAAGCCTGAGCGGTAATAAGAAGATTCCCTCGGATAACAGTATTCGTAGGTCCCTGCATAAGGATTATAGCAAAGGGGATACCGGGCCATGTCGTTTCCGGATTCATCTGCAGGAACTTGACTGCCGGGAGTGGCCAGATAATCCTCTGGCTGGGGAATCCCGTAAAAACCGCTGCCCTGAGGTTCCTGTCTGGACCACGGCCCCTGATTCTGAAAGTCTTCGCCAAGTCTGTCCGCTTCTTCAATACGATCAGAAGCCCTTTTCTGCAGCGTCGCTGCTTCGGAAAAGACAAAACCCGGAAGAATAAAAAAACAGACAGCTATGGCAAGTGCGGATAGCGGTCTCATTTTTTCATAACCTCTCCCAATGCCCGGCAGTGATCGTTCTGCAAAATATGCTGCTATCACCTGCGTCACCTCAGGCCTACGGTGCAGGTCAGACTTTTGGGCGCTGAGAATTTGACAACAGGAACCCTGGTCCAGGAATCAGGGGTATATTCCCATTTACAGTCTGCAAGCCTCTGTCCGTTTCTGCCGGCAATGAATTTAACATATCCACCGCCTTTGGGAACCTTGATACTGACCTTTCTCTTTTCCCCGGGAGCCAGTTTATTTTGGGGGCCAAAATTATCCTGTCCATCGGCAAATATATGCACGTATTCTCCGGACCTGTTTTCCAGTTCAGCCATGACGTCGCCGCCCCCCTGTCCTGCTGTCGCTCCGAGTCCGGCGCGGTAGCCTTCATCAAACCCGCTGTACAGACATGAACCCCAGCCCATTTGACTATCGGTGTTCATATGTCCCTGGGAAGCTGTTTTACATTCAGAGATGATAACACCATTATTTTGCCTTGCCTTCTGTCCGCATTTAAACCCATCCTGGTAAGCAGCCTGCTTCCTTGCTGCGTCGCAGTTCACTTTTGAAGAACCTTTATTGTCCCACTTGCTGCTGCCATACCCCTTGTCTGATCCGCTTTTTATAGGGTCACCCCAATTATTTCCCGGGTATGTATTGCTGACAGGAGGATAAGGAGGCTGTGTATAGATGTTCTGCTCAGTCGTGGTCTCAGGATCCTTCTTTGCCGCGCTCGTGTACGTATCAGGCTGGACAACAGGCGCCTGCTTACTGTCTGTCTTCGAGTCTGGCTGCTTAGGCCCTTTCGGTGTATCGCGAAAATCATTGCCTAACTGATCAACCTGGGCAATATCAACATTTCTGCTGCCGCTGCTGCCTACATTGGGATCTCTTGTCGGGTCATAAACCGGGGGCACGGGCGTTTTAGATACATCAGCAGTTGAGGTTTTTACCGGAGGTTTTGATGTCGTCTCTCCGATAACAGTCAGTGCAATGCCTGCCGTGGCCCTTCTCCCGCCCGCATCCGTCACATCAGCAGTTACGGTATAGGTACCGGGAAAGGGTGCTCCGACAAAAGGTACCTTGCCGCCCTGGTCTCCAAGGCCCTGTGCGTAACCGCCCCAGGTCAAGGTATACGGCGCCTTGAAATTCTGCACATGCAGATAGACATAGGTCCTCTCGTATACCTTAAGCTGCGTTTTGTCTGCAGTCAGCGATACGGTCATCTTCAGGTCGTCCTGCGGCTTCTTCTCCACAGTCTTCTCCTTGACCGGAAGCACATTAAGAGAGACTTTCCTTGAATCACTCTCCCCGCATGAATCCACGACGGTTACATAAAAGGTATTTGTTCCCGACTTCTCAGCTTGATAGTTTATGGAAAATCCCCTCGCCTCCGACTGCTGGGTATAGGGGTAATCGCCGATCATGTCTGCTGAAAAAGGGGAGACGCCACCCTTTATGGACAGGCTTAATACTACCCGTTCACCTACTGAAAGCTCCTTTTTGTCTGCACTGAATTCGATAACAAGAGGCCGCTCATCCTTCTTTGCCGTATCAAGGATACCTTTAATTTTTTCCTGCTGACAATCGCATAGCCCCGGCGAAGAGAGCAGCTTTTCAGCGTATTTAACTGCACGGGTATCGCAGATCACCGGTGCTGAATTCTTTTTCAGGTCCTCTTGATTGATATAGGGCGACTTCTCAAGAAATTTTCTGGTTTCATAATCAGTCAGGTCTTTCATCTCCCTGGTGTTCATTGCCGGATTATTGGCACACACATTTTTTTCCCTGGACAGCGTGTCCTTAAGTTCCTTATAAATCTTATCTTTTTCAGGAAGGGGACGCGGAGTGCCGTTTGCTGTACTGATAGACCATTTTTCGGATGAGGCAAATTCGTAGATAGTAAGGGAATTGGCAGCAGGGGTAATCTTTTCACTATTAAGTTTGTCGCACGCACATACCCTTTTATCCTTGATAAGGGCCTGGCATACCGGTATCTGACTTCTCAGGATCTGCCAGTCTTCCTTCCATTTCTCGAAATTTCCGATCAAACGCTGTATGTTTTCACCGAGAGGATTAGACTTGCCCACCTTGTAGAATTCCGCAGCTTTACGCAAAAGATAAAGGCCCTCGTCAAATTCAAATTCGGTAACTATGTTAAGGCTTGCCTTGGACATGATAATTGCAAATTCCGCAAGGATATTTGTGGTCTCACCGGAAGCTTTTCTGTCAGGCATTACTGACTCAGCCGACCTGACAAGCCCCAAGGCCCTGTCAGGGTCGCCACGCCTGTTCTTCTCCCTGACCATCTCGGCATAGGATGAGGGAGAACTGGCAGGAGCGGCTGCCGCAAAAAGAATCTGGCCCAACGACGCATCGTCGGAGAAATTTCCCGCCAATTGTATAGAGTGCCTGTTAATTCCAGGGTAGATCTTCCCCTGAGAGAACCTGGTCTTATAAGCAAGGTATTCTTCAATAATACTCCGGGCCTCGCCAAGAAAATCATTGTATGCCTTAAACCTTGTCTGATAAATCTCTGTCTTGACTTCCTGCGGCTTTGCGCCAGCCGCTGCAACGCACTGCTCGAAACACTCCCCGTCATTTCGCATATGCTCTCTCCAGCAGCCGAGGCCAAAGCCTACGCAAGGGCCATATCGTGCATCATCGCAGCTGGGGGAGGCATTTTTCCATGGTTTTGGGTCGTAGGTAGCACCCACGCCGATTGTCGGGTTAATAGTACAGCGGCAAAGACAGCCGTTAAGGACATTAAGATCAGCCTTGATAAGTGAGCTTGAGATGGCAGGCGGTTCCGGCGGCTTTTGAACATTGTCAGTCTTCTTCGCCTGAGCGCAGTCCCTGCCAAGGGAAGCCATCATCTCATCACAGGATTTTTCAAGGAGAGGTCTTCTGTACTGATTGAGCACTCCCCTCTGAATCTCAAGCGAT
>JACRHC010000089.1 GCA_016217675.1 Nitrospirota bacterium | reverse complement strand
ATCGTTCCGATTGGAGAGTTCGTGCTGCGTACGGCCTGCAGACAGAACAAGATCTGGCAGGATGCCGGGCTTCAGACTATGAGCGTGGCGGTCAACCTGTCGTGCCGTCAGTTCGGGCAGAAGAATCTGACAGAAATGATCTTGGACATAGTAAAAGATACGGGGCTCGATTTCAAGTATCTGGAGCTGGAGATTACAGAGAGCACAATCATGCAGAACCCCGAGGAGGCGATCCGCATCCTTACAGAACTCAAGGCCGCCGGCATCGAGATCGCCATCGACGACTTTGGCACCGGCTATTCCTCCCTCAGTTATCTGAGAAGGCTTCCCCTTTCCTCCGTGAAGATTGACATATCTTTTGTCAGGAAGATGTTGACCAGTCTCAACGATGCCGTGATCGTCAAAACGATTATTGCCATGGCAAATGGTCTGAATCTGAAGACCATCGCGGAAGGCACGGAAACCGAGGAGCAGATCGCTTTTCTGAAGGAGCATGGCTGCGATATGGCTCAGGGGTATCATGTGAGCACGCCCGTGCCTGCGGAAGAGTTCAGTAAGTTCATGCAACCGGGAGCAGTTGTCTGAGTTGACCTGCCCGGATCAGGGCAATATGCGGTTTTTAGCGGGCCAATACCAGTAGTCGCTGCCTATCATTTTGCTGTCGTATATACCAATAGTTGATTCTTCATACAAATCCCAACTCTATATCATAAAGCTCTCCGCGACTTTGACAGAACCTGTCGACTGAGAGATTGAATTAAACGAGTGCGATAAGCTATGAGTCTATAAGAATTACTAATTAGACAAGTCATCCATTTCATGGGTTAATGGATCGAAATGCTTCAGAAAGGCAACCCTCGATCAATCGGGGGTGACTCGAAGCTGCCTGACCTGCTTCTGCAGGAAAGAAGAGCTGTCGAAAAGGCTTATAGAGATAACCGAAGCCTGACTCTTTCATGAAGTGAGTTTTTCTATTCTATAAATATCTCTGGGGGAGACAATGCATTTCCGATCCAATCCTGTCATAAGAATCATCTCCATTATAGTTCTTGCCTTTTTCACCTGGTCGTTTGGCGGGGTATTTGAAGTCGCCTATGCGGTGAAGGAGAGCAGCCAGCCCTCAACGGTCAGCCCTCAGTGGAAAAACAATAGCTCTCAGCCGTTAGCAACCAACAGTCAGACTGAGACAAAGAAAGACAGAGCAGAAGAGAAGTTCGGCAAGGCTATTGAAGATATCGAAAACATTCTCAAGGATGATAAGGCAGATCATGAGACAAAGAAGCAAAGGATTCGTTCCAAGAAGGCAGAGATAGACGTAAACGACATCGAGATCAGAAAGCAGTTCAGCGAGACAGAAGGTAAGATCAAGGATCTTCCCGAAGTAATCAAGAAGCGCCACGGGGATTTTGTAAAACACTATGATGACAACTTCAGAGAGCTGAAGGCAAACCTTGACGACATAGACAAGGCAAAGGACAATACAGAGGTAGAGGCAAAGATAAAGCGAGCAAAAGCCCATCTCGAAAAAGTAAAGCCTCCAAAGAAGCACAAAGCCCTTGACCCCAACAAGCTGCCGCACAGAACGCCTGAGGCAGAGCATAGAGAGCCCAGAACAAAACCGGAAGAATTTGAGAAAGAAAAGGATCAGGTTGCCAGGGGCAAAAATCAGGGGAAGCCGATACTTGTTGCAGCAAATGGTTCGCTCGATGGTCTCTTATCCTCTAATACTCAATACAATGCAAAAACAAACGATCTTCTGCCCGACGGCAGCTTTCAACTTGCCCTTGCAAATCCGCCGACCGCCGCAGACCTTGCCGAAACTATTGAAGTGCAATTTACCCCTGCCATAACTGCTAAGGCAGCTGAACTCGGAAATTCTCCGGTGAAGATTTATGAATATGTTAAGAACAACTTTGAATATGAACCGTACTATGGGTCCCTAAAGGGTGCGGAACAGACGCTTCTTGAAAAAGCGGGCAACGATTTTGACCAAGCAAGTTTACTCATTGCCTTGCTGAGAGCAGCCAATATCCCATCTCGTTATGTCTATGGGACTATTGAAATACCAATAGATAAACTCATGAATTGGGTCGGTGGGATTACCGATCAGAATACTGCGACACAAATCTTGGCCACTGCCGGCGTCCCTGGCAAGCTATTGACCGAAGGCGGTCAGATCAAATATATCCAATTCGAGCACTGTTGGGTCGAGGTCTATGTTCCATACGGTAATTACAGGGGCATACCAGGCGATGAGAGTATTAAAACTTGGATACCTTTGGACCCGAGCTATAAACAATATAAATATAAGCGTGGAATGGATCTATACGCTGCGATGAGGATAAACGGAGAGCAATACATAATGGATTACATCACCGATACTTCTCCATCTCCAATTCCGACAGAACTGCAAGAGCTATTTCCAGATTATGCCATTAGTCCATATCAATACTATAGCAAAAGGCTGCTGGATCATATAGATGCAAATTTGCCCAATGTTGCCATGGAGGACATTTTAGGAGCCGAATCGATTGATCAAACAAAGATTATTATAAAGAAAGAATATCCATATCTTCTTGGCAGCTTGCCTTATGAGGTTAAAGTCAGGGGAAGTAATTTCTCGGCGATTTCGAACACTTTCAGGCATAAAATAAGTTTTTCAGTCCGTGATGAGACAGTATTTGGTTCCGACCTAATATTTACGAAGACCCTCCCTGAACTGGCAGGAAAAAGATTAACCGTCTCATATATCCCTGCAAATCCGACAGATGAGGCCCTTGTTGGCCGGTACGGCGGTCTGTTGAACGTGCCGCCTTATCTGATCAGCGTTAAGCCGGTAATAAAGGTGGATGGGAATACTGTTGCATTTGGAAGTGCTGTAGGCCTCGGAGCAGAACAGATATTTGATATAGCATTCAACCTTCCTAATAAAAAAGTAGACATTGTAACAAACAAGATTATGGCAGGAGACTATTCAGCTGTTGCCATTCAGTATTACAAAACTCCAGCAGATGTGGTCGGCACTCAGATGCAGAAGCTTCAAGGCAATGTAACCAGCACGGACCTTGATAACCTCTTGGGCCAGATGCTTCATAATATCGGTATGTCTTACCTGCATCATCTGGGTTTTGAGGAAGAACTCTATGCCAAGAATTTTCAAATGGTGATTACAAAAGAGCCTTCGGCTGCCATAGTCACATCTCAGGCAAAATCTGAGGTATTATGGGGAGTTCCCTATAAAATCGCGGAAGGAGGAGTCGCTGTTGATGTTGACAGAAACATATATGTTCCTTTTTCGATAGATGGCAACCAGCAGAGGAAAAAGGATTTCATGGTAGTCGCCGGGATTGGCAGTTCGTCATGGGAAAACAAGGTATTGGAATCCTTCCTCAATGTGCCATCTGTTTCTTCAGCGAGGCTTCTTAAGTTGGCCAGCCAACGCGGGATACCGATATTTACGATTGACAACACTAATTTCAACGCTGTGCTGCCGCAACTTCAAGTGACAGCAGAAACGATTAATGATATTCAGAACAGTATCAATGCTGGCAAAAAGATTATTGTTCCAAAGACCAGCCTTCAGTATAACGACTGGTACGGTGATGGCTATATAGTGCTTGACCCTGTAAAAGGAAGCTCAGCGTATTTGATAAGTGGTGGGTTGGCAGGCGCTGAAGAGTCAAAGTCGAAGAATCCTGATGCCTCTATCCGGGCGAAGTCGGACTGGCTGGCCTTCATGACGTCTCTTACACGACGGTACATTTTAGATTTGGCGATAGCTTTATTGGGTACACTATACGTCAGAGGCGGTGAATCTGAAATGTGCGGATTTGATTGCTCTGGATTGATACATTATATATTTACTTCCACATACGGGCCGAGAGTGTTTTATAGAGCGGGCAAGGGCGGTTGTCGAGGTGCGGAACGCCTCACCGCAGCTTGTCAACATGCGAATTTGGAGGCCGGTAACATGACGTTGCCTTATAGCGAACGATTGCCTGGAGATATATTATGGGTGAAAGATTATAGTCACACTGGAATATATTTTGGCCAAGGGACAGGCGCATATAACGGCGCAGACGTTGTTATTCACGCCTCAGGTAGGAGTTGCAAGCAAGGCGAGGTTCCATCGTTGCCGAGTGAATCGCTCCCGCCTGAATGCAGCTCTTCTGCCGAGATAGGTGTTCCAATTTGTGGATATTATAGGATGGTAGTAATAACCCTTGTTAATCCTTATTTTGCCAAATCCAGCAATTTGGCTTCGGACATTGGCAGACCTGTGCCTTAATAAACAAAAGTGAGGTATGAAATGAAACTTAGATCAGCATTGGTCATTCTAATAGTACTTTATATGGTGCCTAACATTTACGCTGAAGAGATGAAGGTTAGCAAAATTATTTTGGGCCGGTTCAAGAGTGAAAAAAATAATGTCAATATTCTTCCGAAATCCTCACCTTACTGGCCTCGAATTGATCGCCATAATCTGGCAGTTGATGATATAGGACAAATATATATCCTGAACTTAGCAAGTCGACATATTATGGTATTTAATCCCGAAGAAAAACTTCTCAGGGAAATTCAAATCCCAATTGATACTATCAGGAAGAAAACAGATAGCTACGGCAAATTAGCGGTGTCTGGCGATGGTAAACAACTATATGTAAATATTCCCAGTCAAGGGAAGTCATACGAGCCTAATTATATTGTGGATAGCGGATTGACGCTAAATAACAAAGGTGAAATTGTGAAAAAAGAGGGTTTTCCAGAAGTTGATATCCGACTTTGCGATGGGAACTATGTATTTTTTCAGGGAAGTTATTTATACGACAAGAACTTTAACATTTTAAAACAAAAGTTTTCAGGGTTTGGTGACAAAGAAGGCAAATATCGCTCTTATAAGGGGTTGCTCACAAAAACTTCTTCATCTGGGAAAAAACTTTGGAAAAAGCAGTTCTATGGAAACTTTGCTATCATCGGCATTGATGCAAGCAATTACGTTTATGTTGAAGGCGGTTTAAAAAAAGGTGACCCGAATAGCCTTTACAAACTTGACTCAAAAGGAAATATTATAGAACAAGCACCAATCCCAAACCCATTCCCTTTTAAAACACAGGCGGAGAAAGATGAATGGGAAATGCATTCCTCAGAAGAGTTCTTTTCTTTCTTTAAGGTTGCCTGCAACGGCGATGTTTATCTGATTTATCAACTTGGTGAATTGCCTGAAGCCACATTTAAAAGATGGCTAAATGGGGGAGAATATTTCATTTATAAATTCGAATCGGTAGTCAAAGAGAAGGAGTCAAAGTGAAGAAGTTCAAGGTAGCGATATCTCTTTTGTTGCTTATTTTTCTTATGCCTGCTTTGGCTTTTTCGTCTTCTACGGCAATCGACAACGGTGCTTCATGGCTATCAACCGTGCAGAATCTAGATGGCAGTTGGGGCAATAATGCCGATAATGCCGCCTTGGACACTGCTACTGTCATAAACACGCTGCGACATATAGATAATAACAGCCCTGCATATTGGGCCGGAAGCAACTGGATTAATACTCAAGCACCGTTGATCACCGATTTCCTATCGAGGAAGATCATAACGCTTCACATGACGGACATAGATGTTACGGCTGATGTCGCAGCACTGGTTAGTAGTAAACGCACCGATGGCGGCTGGGGCGGAGATGCCGACGCAACCAGCATGGTTAACGACACCGCTCTTGCCCTTCAAGCCCTCAAGGCAGTCAATTATTCTGACACGAATGTCATTTCATCTGCCCTTGGCTACCTCATCAGCACTCAAAACCCTGATGGTGGCTGGGGCTTCTATCAGGGAGACGATAGCAACGTTTATATGACGGCCCTTGCCCTCCAGACCCTCTCCCAGTTCAAATCAGCCTTTGATCTCCAGGCTTCTATCATCAGCGCAGCGACCTATCTCCTCACCAAACAAAACCCTGACGGCGGGTTTGGCAGCTCACTATCGACTGTCTATGAAACAGCCTTAGCCGTAATGGCATTGATCGACAGCGGTCAGGGGAGCGCCTTGCCCCTACAGAATGAACTGAACTACCTCTCAGCAACGCAACAGGCAAACGGCTCATGGAATGACGACCCTTATTCAACTGCACTCGCGTTGCGTGCGCTGGCAAGCGTCAAGCCCAACCTCTCTTTCTCATCCGCCGACATCACCTTCTCCAATCCCACGCCTAAAACAGGCGACACCATAACCTTAACTGCTAACATCAAAAACACCGGCTCTGCTAAGGCAGATAATGTTGCGATCCAGTTCTACGATGGCAACCCGGCATCAGGCGGTATCCTGATCGGCGAGACTCCAATAACCTCTATCCCTGCATATGGCAGCAGCTCTGCATCCATAACCTGGACCATTCCCTCAGCAGCAGCACGAACAATCTTCATAAGTATCGACCCTCTCAATACCATCGACGAGCTGGACGAGACCGATAACATTGCATCCAAAAACCTCACTTCTGCAACCCTCCCTGACCTGAGCATAACCTCAGCTGATATAACATTCAGCTCAATGATGCCTATGCCTGGTGATCCGGTGACCATCACCGCAACAATCAGAAATCTGGGCCAGACGGCCGCAGGCAGCGTGACTGTGGACATATATGATGGAGACCCCGCATCCGGAGGCATCGCATTAATCTCCTCAGTGATCCCCTCCATTGCGGGTGGTGGTTCCTTGGCCCTGAATTTCACCACGTCTTTCACTGTCGGCAGCCACGCTGTCTATATTCTGGCCGACAGACTTAACGTCATCAGTGAAGGCAATGAAGCCAACAACACGGCACTGAAGACCATTTCAGTTGAGGAACCCGTTGTATCTGATCTTTCGGTAAGCAATGCAGACATCACCCATATGCCGATACATCCGAAAGAGGACGATGTTGTGACCATCAGCGCTGTTATACACAATATCGGTGAAGCCACGGCAGACAGCGTGCTGGTGAGGTTCTACCTTGGCGCCCCGACCGCAGGAGGCGCCCAGATCGGCAGTGATTCGATCATATCGTCGCTTGCGGCTCGCGAGGTAGCCACGCTGACCACAACCTGGGCCACCACCGGCCATGCCGGAGACAACACGATCTATGTCTCGATAGACCCTTCAAATATCCTCACCGAGGCGACGAAACTCAACAACGAGGCCTCCCATACCATCAAGGTGGCCGCCAGGACAGGAGCCGATCTTGTTATTGCCGCTCCTGATCTGAACATCGCCCCTCTCAATCCGACAGAAGGCAATACAGTCACCATCACGGCGAACGTGCGAAACAGCGGCACGGGTGATGCTGCCAATGTTTTGGTGGAATTCAGCCTTGGCGACCCCAATGAAGGCGGCACGCTTATCATTGGCAGCCAGACGATACCATTCATCGCACAGGGAAGCTCTGCTTTTTCACAGATATCATGGAGCACCGCGGGATTTGCGGGCACATACGAAATCTATGCCAATGCCGATCCCGTCAATGCAATCCCGGAGCTTAACGAGCAGAACAACATGACCCAGATGGCGCTTGTCGTCGCTGAAATCCAGGGACCCGACCTGACGATCAACTCTTTAGGAACGGCGAACATGGTGACCGATACACAGACGCTTCTGATAGCCGGAACAATAGACGTGACCCTGCAAAATAAAGGGAACCAGGCGGCAGGCATCCCGCTTGAGCTGACTGCCTTTGAGGACACAGACGGCAACGGGACACTCGATCCGGGCACAGACAATATCCTGGGCAGATTTACTTACACAAACAACCTTGCAGCAGGCGCTGCTGAAACGGTGGCTTTCCCGGTCTCAGGCAATGTCCTTTTCAGGGACAACCTGATCAATGTTATGGTCGATAGCGGAAACGCGATTCTGGAGATGGATGAAACAAACAACCTGAAGAATACAGGGCAGCAATGCGAGTACATACCGCCCGTGGGCCAGTTTAACCCTATTGAAAAGTGGAAATGGACAGGAAGCGCTATTTTGCCTGCTTATAAGCAGGTCATACAGACGCCAGTTGTTGCGAGAATAGTCGATACCAACGGCGATGGCGTCATAGACGATAAAGACGTGCCTGCTGTAATCTTTATCTCTTATTATTCAAATTATCTTGCTGACGGTGTGTTACGTGCAATAAGAGGCGATAACGGACAGGAGATATTTACGGTCACTAATCCGACATACAGGCTGGGCCCAAGTTCCACGCTTGCTGTTGGAGATATAGATAATGATGGGAAGCTCGAAATAGTGGCTGCAAAAAATAGCAGCGGAATAATAGCTTTCAAAAACGATGGTACAGTCAAATGGACCAGCATTTATGGTTCCTTTAGTGGAGGGCTGGCGATAGCGGACATCGATAGTGACGGAAACCCCGAGATCATAACCGGCGCAACCGTTCTGAATAACAACGGTACGTTAAAATGGCAAGGAACCGGAGGCACTGGCAGTGTTGACGGATGGGCGCAGCTTTCCATTGTGGCAGATCTGAATCTCGACGGACAACCGGAGATTATAGCCGGCAATACGGTCTACCGGAACGACGGAGCGATATTATTTGCAGTATCTGCAAGAGACGGGTTTGCAGCCGTTGCCAATTTCAATGATGACCCCTATCCTGAGATAGTGCTTGCCACAAACATTGTCCCATACGGTGGAGGGGCAGTGTACCTTTTCGATCATACGGGGAAGACTATATGGGGGCCTGTTTTGATGCCGATTGGCGGACGCGCAGGGGCTCCTACAATTGCAGATTTTGACGGAGATGGGAAGCCTGAGATTGGTGTAGCTGGCGCCTATAGATATATGGTTATAAAATCTGACGGCAGCATTCTCTGGCAAAGCGTAATAAAAGATTCCAGCTCTCACCTGACCGGCTCCTCGGTCTTTGATTTTGACGGGGACGGGAAGGTGGAAGTGGTATATAATGACGAGAATAAGCTGTATATTTTCAGGGGTAGTGACGGAAAAGTGCTGTTTGAAACTCCGAATTCTAACGGCACCATGTTCGAATATCCTGTCATAGTCGATGTTGACAATGACGGTCATGCAGAGATAGTTGTTTCAGCCAATGGCTCGCTATATAATGGTCCAGATCACGGCATCCGGGTTTTCGAGGATGCCAACAACACCTGGGTTAACACACGGAAGATCTGGAACCAGCATACCTATCATATCACCAATGTCAACGACGACGGCACTATTCCTCGTTATGAGCAGAACAACTGGGAGATTTATAATAACTACCGGTGCAACAGCCTGCTGCCGGATCAGGTCCTTGCAACGGCAGACATTACCGCATCGTATATAACAATTGAGCAGACCAATTACCCAACGTCAGTCAGAGTATCGGCGAGGCTTGGAAATGGCGGCGCTGTCAGCCAGATTGCAGGAATAGATATTGCCTTCTATGACGGAGCTCCTGATCAGGGAGGCGTTCTTCTTGGATCGACCAAAACGGCCAGGGTTCTTGGCGTTGGAGATTACGAGGACGTTTCAATTACATGGACCAACCCTTCCGCCGGCAATCATACTGTTTACATTGTTGCCGACAATACGAACAAGTTTAATGAATGTCGTGAGAATAACAATATTACTTCCGCCTCATTGAATATCGGAATCAGTCAGCCTCAGATTCTGTATACACCGGACTTAGAGATATCTCCTGCAGACATTACCATAATTCCCCCTGTTATCGAAGGACAATCCCCTGTAATAACCGCAATTGTCCACAACACCGGCAATCTCGGCGCATCGGATGCAGTCATTTCTTTCTATGACGGAGACCCCCAGAGCGGCGGCCTTCTTATAGGCAGTGTCACAAAGTCCTTTGTTGATGCAGGGGCAACAGCCCTTGCGGAGGTGACATGGGATACCATGGGTCAGTCTGGCAGGAACTATCTGCATGTTGTTGTCGACCCCCAGGGTCTGATTCCGGAGTCGAACGAAAACAATAACTCAGCGCTGATCCCTGTGGACGTCACACCACCGGCAAAGCCTGACCTTGCCATAACAGGCTCGGACATAGCCTTCTCAAGCCTCAACCCGGCGGAGGGCAGGCTGCTTACCCTGACGGCTATGATCAGAAACCTAGGGCTTCAGACAGCCAACGTGGGTGTTGTCCTCTATGACGGAGACCCTGCATCAGGCGGCAGTCTTATCGCTATGAAGACCATCTATCAGATCATACCCTTTGGGGGCGCTGTTTCCATGTCCTTTGATATTCCGACAACGGGCATGGCAGGCAATCATAAGTATTACCT
>JACRHC010000015.1 GCA_016217675.1 Nitrospirota bacterium | reverse complement strand
CCTCCTTTTTACACTGTTGAGCATTCGGCGGAGAGGCTGCAGTGGTGGGCCTTTCAGATAGCCCTGAGCAGTAAGCGTTTTCAGGGAAACATTAAGACCTTGCGCCACATAACATGGTTCGTTTCAACTAAAAAAATGAAGATATCAAGATACTTGTTGAGGCTTTGCAAAAAGATGATGGGTGTGAAAAAGGGAAAATACGACTTCAAGGAATATTGATGCCATCTTTGGAATTGAGGAGACCTTAGGGTAATGTCAAACTGTCCAGTCTGTTCTGAAAACAAGGGCCTTAGAAAAATCGAATCTTTTCGCGAATACACTATATATCATTGCCCTTCATGTGATGTCGTCTATTCGCAGCCCATGAAAAATCCAGGCTCACAGTGGTATGAAAAAGGGTATGTAGATGACAACATGATGAATGAGTTCCTTCCGCTTCCCATCATCTGGTGGCACAGGCAGTTTCTTGAGAGTACGGAGACTTACGGCAAAGACCTCCTTGATATCGGGTGCGGCACAGGCAGGTTTCTCTACGAGGCCAGGAGTCTCGGCTACAGGGTGTCGGGAATAGATTTTAACTCCGAGAGCATACGAATAGCTAAAAAGAGGTTCGGCTTGAACGAGGTGGAGCGTCTTAGCGTAGACGCCCTTTCAGCCAAGTATCCTGAAAAGAAGTTTGATGTAATAACCTTTTTCGAAGTCCTTGAACACATGGAAGACCCGAACAAGTTCATCTCCCAGGTCAAGGCTTTGCTCAAACCTGGTGGCACAATAGCCTTAAGCGTTCCTAACCGCGAAAGGGTGCTGGACTCCCTCGGTGAGGGAGATTATCCTCCGCACCACCTGACGCGCTGGAGCAAAAAAGCCCTCAGGATTTTTTTGGAGAAGAACGGTTTCGAAGTAAGGTCCATTAAGGTCAAGGAGTTTACAGTCGATGATGTGAGCCTTGTCATGACGCACAAATTGGTAGGCAAAGCGAAGAGGAAGCTGACCAAGGGTGTGGCGACCGCAGCTTCGGAGAACAGGAGCGCACCTTTTATTTTACGCAATTACCAACTAATCAAAAAACTGAAGGATTATGCTCTGAGGGGGGCTTTGCTCCCGCTTATTCCGGCGTTAAAGGTTCTGAAGCTCAACGGATGGACAATTTTTTGCACCGCCCGAATGAAATAAGTGAATCTCCGCCGACTCCTGTCGGCGGAGATTCACTTTAGACACGCTTTCACTAAAGAAACCTCAATTAATATGTAGTAGCGGTTATAACATGAGATATAACAACTCTATCGATCTTAACGACAGGAACAAGTCCCACACCCGCATCATAGGACTCGTTCCTGAGCGCTCAAGGGTGCTTGATGTGGGCTGCTCAACGGGTTTTCTGGGGGAGTACCTCATCAAGGAAAAAAAGTGCGTTGTCGACGGCATTGAATATGATGAACAGGCGGGTGCTATAGCATCGAAGAAGCTCAACGGCTTCATAAGAGGGGATGTCGAGGACGACAGGCTAATTAACAACCTCAACGGGAAAACTTATGATGTCATAATAGCCGGAGACATCTTGGAGCATCTTAAAGACCCGTCAGGGCTTCTTAGAAAACTCTCGAAATTCCTCTCCGATAATGGGAAAATAATCCTGTCGCTTCCCAATATAGCCCATTTCAGGATAAGGGCGAATTTACTTTTAGGCAGGTTCGAGTATACCGAGGAGGGTATTATGGACTCGACCCACTTACGCTTCTTTACCCATGATACCGCTAAAAGACTGATCACGGACTCGGGCTATACGATAGTCCATGAAGAGCATACGCTGGGGCCGCGCATAGGGGCCCTTTCGCTCCTTGAGAATATTTTGCCTAAAAAACTTTTCGCTGCTCAATTCATATTTGTGATAAAGCCTGTTATATCTTAAGATGTCATCTCTTAACATCATCATAGTGAACTGGAATACGCGGGAGCTTTTGAAGGCTTGCCTGGAGTCGACCGTCAGGTCCCTTACGCTTTCAGACTATATGATAACGGTCGTTGATAATTGCTCTCACGACGGCAGCGCCGAAATGGTGAAGGAACGCTTCCCGAAAGTCAACCTGATAAGAAACGGCTCCAACCTCGGTTTCGCGAAAGCGAACAATCAGGCTATAGAAGTTTCCGACTCGAAATTCATTTTACTTTTGAACAGCGATACTGTGGTGACGGAAGGTTCTGTCGAGACGATGATGGAAGCAATGAAAAAAAATCAGGAGATAGGTATCCTGGGGCCTTCCCTGGCTTATCCTGACGGAAGAATCCAGCTGTCTTTCTACGATGACCCGACCCCCGCAAGGGAGCTTTACAGGGCTTTTTTTATGGAGAAGCTGAGTAACATAAGGAACAGGAGAAGAGTAGAGAAAAAAGGCCCTATCTACTCGGACTGGATAATGGGCGCGTGCATGCTTATCCGGAGAGAGGTAATAGACGCGATAGGCCTTTTGGACGACAAGGTCTTTATGTATTATGAGGATTTCGACATCTGCCTGAGGGCCAGAAAGGCCGGGTGGAAGGTGGCGTGCCTGCCGGAAGCAAGAATTATCCATTTCGAGAACGCTTCCGGGAAGAAAAAGTTCTCCACCGAGCGCGAAACCCGCAGCGCTCAGTCTCTCGCGTATTTTTACACAAAGCATTACCCGCCTCAGAAGTTATTTTTTCTCAGGACGGTCAGAGCGGTCGAGGCTTTATCGAGGATATTCATATTCAGTATTATCTATGCCTTTAAAAGAAACGAAGACCACCTGTGCCGCGTCCGTTCATACTACAGTCTTTTAAAGGGTTTTGTATTGAAGAACCCTGCCATAAATGACGAGGATTCTTCACGGTAAGGTGATTGTCATTTTTATAGCTCGCCTTGACCCGCTTATAGAGCGGCGGGATTGCGGCGAGCACCCGTTCAAGGGGGGCTGTATTAAACCCGCGGCTGCATTTACCATAAAAGTAATATCAGACGTAATCTTCTACATAGTCCATAGTCCAATGACAAACCGAGCCATCTGAGTTTCGTGTAATAGACTTGAAAAAAACAAAGCGGTTTATCTCCTGACGGAATGAAAATCCTTATAGTATCCCACTCCTGCACCGTAAAAGAGAACCAGAAGAAGATAGAGGCCCTTGCAGCGCTCAAGGATGCTCAAATAACGCTCCTTATCCCCTCGGAGTGGAAAGAGCCTTTGCGGGAGATAAGGGCGGAAAAGACATCGGACGACAATTACAGGATAATCACTTCAAAGGTCTTCTTCAAAGGCCACACCTGCGGCTTCGTATACCCGCCGGGGCTTGTAAGAAGGCTCCTTAAAGAGAAGTTCGATATCATACACCTTGAAGAAGAGCCACAGAGCGCTGTAGCCTTCCAGTTCGTACTGTTGAACAACCAAATCTCAAAAAGCAAGGTCGTGATATTCACCTGGGAGAACATTTTTGCTGAGCGAAGGTTCCCGAGGAGCCTCATGGAAAGCTATGTTTTGAAATCCCTTGACTGGCTTATAGCCGGCAATAACGACGGCAGATCGGTCATGGGGAGAAAAGGATACCGGGGGCCTGCGGATGTAATTCCGCTGATGGGCGTCGATACGGAGTTCTTCAAATCGAGGGAAGAGAACAGGCTTAAGGAATCCCTTGGTCTGGCCGGCAGTTTTGTCGTAGGCTACATCGGTCGTCTCGTGCCGGAGAAGGGGCTTACTTGTCTCGTAGACGCGGTAGCGGGTCTCAGAGGTGCTGTAAAGTGCCTTTTAGTTGGCCGCGGCCCGTTCAAGGAAGAGATGCTCAAGAGGATCCGTGAAGCCGGAAAGACCGAACGGTTCGTATTCATCGATACGGTACTGCACCACGAGGTCCCTCAATACCTGAATGTCATGGACTGTCTTGTGCTGCCGTCTCTTACGACCCAGGTGTGGAAGGAGCAGTTCGGCCATGTGCTTATCGAGGCCATGAGCTCAGGGGTCCCGGTCGTGGGGTCGGACTCAGGCGCGATACCCGAGGTGATAGGGGACGCGGGTCTTGTGGTAAGGGAAGGGGATACTAAGGGGCTTATGGAGTCCATCAGAAAGGTCATGGAAGACGATGGTTTAAGATCAGGGCTCTCGAAAAAGGGGCGAAAAAGGGTCCTTGATAATTTTTCGCATGAAAAGATAGCTGAACGGACCGTAAGTATCTGGAAAAGCATGTTAAAATAATGAGTTACATCACCAGCTTTTTTCTTTCCTTAAATCCGTCTTGACACTTTTTTACAGTCGGTTTATACTTAGAGGCTGCCTGATTTATTTAAATATTTTAAATACAACAGTGACGCGCACCCCGGGCCATGAGAACAGTTTTGGGGAGAAATTACCTATACCAGAAGCCTTACCTGGCCGTGCTTCAGGCGTTTATCGACGCCCCGGGCTATCTTTTGTTCAGACCCCGGAAAAAGTTCCCGGCCGGGGTCAAAAAGATACTCGTCTCGAGGATAGACCACCTTGGCGATGTCTTTATCGCCAGCTCCATCCTTCCACACCTTAAAAAGGCCTATCCTGACGCGAAGCTCCATTTCTTGGCCGGGGACTGGGCCTGGAGCTATTTAAGGTCCAACGCTAACCTTGACAGGATACTCACCTATAACTCGCTCCGCCACAACAGGAGCGGCGGCTTTTTAACAAGCGCGTTTAAAGCCCTGGGCGGTTTCGTCCGTAATGTATGGGAGATGCGCAAGGAACGGTACGACCTGTGCATCGATCTCAGGGCGTACCCCTTCAACTCCATCCCGCTTATGACCCTCGGAGGCGGCAGGTTCAGGGTGGGCTTCGCAACCGGCGGTTTCGGCTTCCTGTTGAACAGGCGCGTGCCGTACAGAAGCGGAGTCCATGAGCTTGAGCACATGGCAGACATCCTCTGCTCCATCGGCATAAATGTCATGGCTAAGGACCTTAAACCCGAGTTCGCCCTCTCCAAGACGGCCGTAAAAGAGTCTTCCCGGATACTCGAAGGCCTGGGGGTGGCGCCCGGCGAGCAGTTCGTCCTTGCGCATACCGGGAGCGGCAACCCCTCGAAGCTCTGGAAGAGAGAAGAGTGGCAGAAGCTCATAAGTTCCCTCTCAAGAGGGTGCGGGGTCAAGGTCGTGGCATACGACACGGTCTACAACGATTTGAAGGATTGCATGAGACTGCCCTCTCTGATATCCTTGGACCTGTTCGCTTCGGTGGCCAGAAACGCCGCCGTTTTCATCGGGCTTGACTCGCTCCCGGCCCATCTGGCGGCCTCGTTCTCCACCCCTACGGTGGTCGTCTGGTGCGGGATAAACGACACGGAGCAGTGGCGTCCTGTAGGCAGGTCCGTAAGCGTGGTGAACAGGGTCGTTGACTGCGCGCCGTGTTACCGTAAAAACGGGTGTCCGGAGATGGACTGCATGGAGATAAGCGCGGCGGATGTGGTGATCGAGGCCACACGGTTCCTTAACATACAGAGGCCCCCGAATGTCGTGCCCTTCAACCCGGCGGCCAGGGGGACCAAGGGAGTGACCGGAAAGCAGAGGCGGTGGAAGAGCAAGATACGGAGCGACGTATAACATCTTTAGCGGTCAGCCAGAAAACACCCCGGAGAACTCATGCATATGTCCTGGTTTTTCATCATCGAAGCCGCAGGCGCGCTCGCCGCGCTCTTTTTCTCTTACATCTTCCTGAGATTCGTCCTCACGAGATGCCCACTGGAGTAACCCGCCACTGATAACCGCGCAGGGCCGGGGCCCGGCGGTTTTTTTTCAAAGCGCTATACTATTTCCGCATATAAACCCGAAGGACAGAATACTGGTGAATAACGATGGAGG
>JACRHC010000091.1 GCA_016217675.1 Nitrospirota bacterium | reverse complement strand
CCATGAAGAGGACCGCGTAACGGTCGAATATCTGAGAGATGTTGCGCTTCAGGCAGGCTTCGATGCCCGGTATGTTTCTATGGAGGATATCGGATTCAGCAGTGAGACGAACAGGTTTTATGACATCGAGGAAAACGAGATACGCTGTCTTTTTAAACTCTATCCCTGGGAGTGGCTTCTGGCAGAGGATTTTGGTCTTCATATATCTGCTGCTGCAATCACTCTCTTTGAGCCTGCCTGGAAAATGGTGCTTTCGAACAAGGCAATCCTTCCGATCCTCTGGGAGTTGTATCCTGATCATCCGAACCTGCTGCCTGCATTTTTTGAGTCCGAGAGGCTGACGGATGGCTATGTGCGCAAACCGTTCTTTTCCCGCGAGGGGGCGAATATCCTCATGCAGGACAGGCGTATGAATTACCATGAAGAGACAGAAGGCACGTATGGGGAGGAAGGGTATATTTATCAAGAGATCGCCAAATCACCATGTTTTGACGGCAATTATGCGATCATCGGATCATGGGTGATTAACGGTCTGTCTGCAGGCATCGGTATACGGGAGGACGATACGCCAATCACAAAGAATACCAGCCGGTTTGTTCCGCATCTTTTCCGGCCGAATTCATAAATACCCCTCACCCAACCCTCTCCCCCAAGTGGCGAGGGATAGAGAGTTTCCCTCCCTTGAGGGGAGGGATTAATGGAGGGTGATAGTTTCATGGCTCTTCCGAAAAGATTTTGGACTAGCCTGAATGATATAAAAGTGAAACTACATCTGCCAGAATGAGACCACATTGTGTAATATTTATAAAAAGGAGAATCAGAGAAATGATAACAGGAGAAATCGGTACATCACTATCAGGCATGACAGCCTTTCTTTCTTACTTCGGGGCATCGGTCATACTCGTAATACTCTTTCTCATTGTGTACGGAAGGGTCACGCCGTACAAGGAGTTTGCCCTTATATCTGGCGGAAACCTCGCAGCTTCACTGAGCTACGGCGGGGCCTTGCTCGGTTTTGCATTTCCTCTTTCGAGCGCCATCTCCCATAGTGTCAGTCTTGTCGACATGGTCATCTGGGGCATTGTAGCCCTCATCGTGCAGATCATCACATTTCTGGTGGTGCGGCTTTCGATGCCCGCAATCGTATCTGACATCCCGGCCAATCAGGTGGCAAAAGGTTGTTTTCTCGGGATCGTCTCTGTTGCAACCGGCATCATCAACGCAGCCTGCATGACGTATTAAAACGGCAACTCTAATATTTCTTCTCGTAAGCACGGCCTTGACATTATGTCAAATATGACATAATATTAGGCATGCGTCCTTTTTTCGATAAACCCATTGTGTGGCTCCACGGTGAAATTCGCACGCCGCCTCTGTCCAAAGAAGCGCGGATTGAAACTGGGTTTCTCCTGAGGCTGCTTCAAAAAGGTGAAAAAATCAGCATGCCTCAATCGCGACCGATGAAAATCATTGGCAGAAGATGCCACGAGCTAAGAATTATTGATGAGCATGTAACATGGCGGATTATTTATCGGATGGATGATGATGCTATTGTCATATTCGACGTTTTTAAAAAGAAGAGCGAACAGACACCGCAGCAAGTTATCGATACCTGCAAGAAAAGATTAAAGGAGTACGACGAATCATGAATAATAAGAAAAAAGCAGCATTGGAACAAAAAGGGTGGAAGGCCGGAACTACGGCTGAATTCCTCGGCTTATCGGATGAAGAGGCGACTTATGTGGAGCTGAAGCTCTCGTTAGCTCTCTATCTTCAGAAGAAAAGAAGGGCCAAACACATGACGCAGGACCAACTCGCAAGGCTTATTCATTCGAGCCAGTCGCGGGTTGCTAAGATGGAAAAAAGCGATCCTACGATTTCAATTGACTTGTTGATGAAATCTCTGCTGGCGCTTGGCGCTTCCCGATCGGAACTTGCCCGCACCATATCGTAAAACAGATCTTTTCAGGATAGGGCGCCAATCAGGCGGCAAAGGGCTGTTTCCTCGGTATTGTCTCTGTCGCGACCGGCATCTATAATCGGCCGTATTAATTTTCTTCCTCGACCCATAGCACGCCAACGCGGTAGCGACTTATGATGACAACACCAGTATCAAATGCTCTCAAAAAACGTCATGGCTCTTTCCCTTGCTTCCTCCACACTGCTGCTTGACTGCACTCTGGTCGCTAACGTATGCCCGAATTTATAGTTCCTCGCAAAGTAGTGGGTAAATTCCTTCAACCGTCCCAGGTGGTATATGGGGCGATAGTCCGTTACCAGAGCTTCTATAAAGGCAGCGTAAATATCCGGCAGCGACACTACGCGTTCCTTGATATCACTGCCGAATACACCTCTGGCAATCTCGGCGAAGAGCCAGGGCTTTATAGTCGCCCCCCGTCCTAACATCAATCCGTCTGCCCCGGATACGCTCAGGCACCTTTCCGCATCCTCTGCCGAGAAGATTCCGCCATTGGCGATGACAGGTATCTTAATGCCTTCCTTTATATCGGCTATATACGACCATCTCGGATTTCTTGCAAAGGGCTCATGTTTGAACCGGGCGTGCACCGTAAGCATATCAACACCCTCACCTTCGAGCATGGAACAGAACGCCTTTAATTTCGCACTGTCATCTTCACTGCCGAGTCGGATCTTTGCTGTCAGGGGCAGGGCGGTCCGTCTTCTGGCCTCGGCAACAATGCTGCGGGCCTCATCCGGCCGTTCCATCAGCATGGCACCCGCGCCGAACCTGTTTACTGCCGGCGACGGGCATCCCATGTTTAAATCAATAGCATCAGCCTTAAATGCATGCAGCTTATCAATGGCCCGGCCGATTTCTTTGTCTGTTGAAGTCAGGATCTGGTAGGAAAGCGGGTTTTCCCTTTCGGCCCTGATCAGATACGGGGAGATGCGGGGATTTTCCGTAGGCAGCCTCTTTGCCGAAAGCATTTCGGTCGACAGAAGGCCGACCCCGCCGAAGTCGATCATGATCCGCCGGAGCGCGCTGTGGGTAAGGCCCGCCATCGGTGCAAGCAGAAGAGGCGGATCGATCAGCAGACCGCGGATCTTTATCGCTTGCGGCCGTGTTTGTATGTCCGATTCAGCTTTTGTCGTGTCAGTTAACATGAAAGGATATATCTCCCGGTTCCGTTTCTCTTTTCTCTGCCTTTTTCATACTTCCCTTTTTAATTAATCTGCAGACTTCGCACAATTGTATCATATTCAAAAATCGACAGCAGAAAGAGAATGCCGTGCCATGCCCGTGCCACAGATTCGGGCAATTTATTTTTCGCCTGTGTTATTCTTTTTGATAAGGATAAACCGCGTTTTTGACTGTTCTGTCAGCAGACAGGTCTGATCCGGTTATAAGAGATTAAGCTATAAATGCTAAGGAGTGAAGTATGTTACACCTAAAACGCCAATTGCCTTACAGGCCCACGGAGAGAATGAATGTCGTGAGCTATCCGATCCGGGACATCGTGATGGAGGCAAAGCGCGAAGAGGCCAAAGGCAAAAAGATGATCTATCTTAATATCGGCGATCCGCCCCAGTATGGGTTTGAGCCGTTCAAGGTGATATCTGACCGGGTAAAGAGTGCACTTGATGAGAACTGGAAGGGCTATGCCCCTTCTGAGGGTGATGAAGAGCTCAGGACAACCGTTGCAAAGATCGAGAAATGCAGACCTGAGGATGTATTTGCTGTTGCGGGCCTTACCGAGGGCATAGATTTCTTCTTCCATTCGTTCATAGGCTTTGGGGAAAAGGTACTCCTGCCCAATCCGGTTTACCCGCTGTATCTGAGCAAGGCCAAACAGTTCGAGGGTGAGAGTGTCTTCTATCGCCATGATGCGAATGGCCAGATCGACGTGGCATATCTGGCAAAGAAGATCGAGGGCGCCAAGGCGATGGTGATCATCAATCCGAACAATCCGCTCGGCTCGGTCTATTCTGAAAAGAACCTTGCCGAGGTTGTTGCGCTCTGTGCCGAATACGATGTCCCGATTTTCTACGATGGGTCGTATGACCAGCTTATCCTTGAGGGCAAGCTGATAGACTTTCGGAAGATCGCCAGAAACAAGATACCGTTCATTTACGGGAGCTCACTTTCGAAGGACTTCTGTTACACCGGAGCCCGGATAGGATGGGTGGCTTTTCACGGTGACAAATGGGCAGAGGTGAAGAATGCCTTTTTCCTGCTCTGCAACCAGAGGTTGTCTGTAAATTGGGAATACCAGAAGGCAGCGGCAGCCGCCCTTGTTGATCGTGCATATCCGGCATATATTGATGATATGAAGAAGAGGCTGGTCGAAAGGCGGGACACCTTTATAAAGATGGCAAAGAAGATGCCGCTCTCCTTCCCGGTGCCGATGGGAGCCTTCTACGCGTTCATGAAGATAGAGACGCCGAAATGGCGCAAGGATATCGAGTTCGTGCGTGCTGCCCTGAAGGAAGGCGTTGTTTTTGTGCCTGGTTCAGGGTTTGGGAGGCAGGAGGACGGCGTCTATTTCAGGACAACGTTCCTGCCTGAACCGAAGATCATAGAAGAGGCATTCAGCAAGATCAAGAAGCTGCTGTAATAAATATTCTGCCAGAGTTCAGAAGGGGCTGAAGAGGAGGTCTTAAGCCCCTTCTGTCTGGTTTTCGACGCCGTGGATTAATGAAAAAGAGAAGTTAGTTGCCCTGGTAACTTTGACCGTTACGATTAATGTATACAAAGCGTAAAAGTATCAGCATTCAACCAATACGACACCAGCCAGAAGGAACTTAAGGGGTCGTCTTTTCGAGCAGGCAGACGGCATGCACCGCAATGCCTTCGCCACGGCCGATAAATCCCATGCCCTCGTCTGTCTTTGCCTTGATATTGATCAGTTCTGCCGGGATACCGGTCTGCGCTATTGCTGCCTTCATTCCCTCAATATGAGGGGCGAGCTTCGGCCTTTCGGTGATTATTGTTGAGTCGATCCATACAACAGCGTACCCCTTCATTTTTGCCAGCTCAACAATAGACTTCAGCAGTTCGATGCTGACGGCATTTTTCCACTTCGGATCAGTATCAGGGAAATGGGTTCCTATATCTCCCTGACCAAGTGCACCAATAAGTGCATCGGTGATGGCATGACAGAGCACGTCAGCATCAGAATGGCCTGTCAAACCTTTTTCATACGGTATCTCAATGCCACCAATAATAAGCTTCCTGCCTTCTGCAAACCGGTGCGAGTCATATCCCGTGCCGATTCTCATTCTTCATCACCCCGCATCTTCAGGAATGCTTCAGCTATCACAAGGTCTTCCGGTGTTGTGATCTTGATATTCGTATATTCCCCCTGTACCACTCTTATGCTGCCCCTGTTTCTCTCAACAAGAGCAGCATCATCTGTCGCATAAAAAGATTCCTTCATCGCCTTTTCATAAGCAGCAAGAAGCGGTTGATAGAAAAAGATCTGGGGAGTCTGTATCGCAATCAGGGTGTCCCGATTTAATGTCTGCCTGATCAATTGCCCTTCAATCTCTTTTATCGTATCTTTAGGGGGAACACCGATCACAACACCGTCATATCCTGGTAAAGCGCTCAGCGCCCTTCTGGCGGTTTTTGGCTCAAGAAAAGGCCTTGCCCCATCGTGAATAAGGACAACCGATTCCCTGTCCTTAATAAAGCGAAGTCCGTTAAAAACAGAATCCTGCCGTTCCCTGCCGCCCGGCGCTATCTGCATCACCTTCGTAATCTTATACTGTTTAAAGAGTTCTGTGCCAGCCTGTATATCAGACTCCTTAAGCACAGGAATGATCTCAGAGATCTCAGGCATCTGTTCGAGGACTTCGAGCGCCCATATCAGAACCGGCTTGTTGCCCAGGGTCTCAAAAGGCTTGTTCCTGCCCTCCCCAAACCTTCTGCCAAGTCCTGCAGAAGGGACAATTGCTACTGCGTTATACTGCATGGAAGTGCTTATTGCATTGTTGTTTATTTTTAAACATCTGCCTTAAGAGGATTTGATCGTCACGTAAAACTTTTTCCCACCCCTGTTGACGAAAAGGAGTGCTGCATCTCCCGGCTTCATGCCTGAGACAGCCTTATTGTAGTCATTCAGACCTTCAATCCTTTTTCTGTCAATCTCCTGGATCACATCTCCTTTGCGTATACCCGCCTCTTCAGCAGGACTTCCTGCTTCGACCCGAAACACAACAACACCCTTCTCATCCTTGTGGAGGCCCAGTTGCCGGGCAATCTCCCGGGAGAGTTCCATGGCGGTCAGTCCGGAGAGCCCTTCAAAGGTTGGATCTTCCGGTGTGTTCCCCGGCGTTGCCTCTGCCATATCCTTTGGCAGTTCTACGATCACAACATTTACTGAATATTCCTTGCCACCCCGCAGGATTGTTATCGGGATTTCGCTGCCGACCTTGCTCTGGGCGACCATGTTCCGGAGGTTCCCCACGTCAGAAATCTTTTTGCCGTTATATTCAAGGATGATGTCGCCCCTCTTTATGCCCGATTTTTCAGCAGGGCTTCCTTTGGCAATATCTCCTACAAGTGCACCCTTCTCGCTTTTTAGGCCGAACTTCTGCGAAAGTTCGGGCGTCAGTTCCTGGATCGTCACGCCGAGCCAACCCCGCGTCACCTTTCCTTTATCAACAAGCTGGTTCATCACAAGACGGGTCATGTTGCTCGGCACAGCAAACCCGATGCCCTGGTATCCGCCGGATCTTGAAAATATCGCTGTATTGACGCCGATAAGTTCACCCCTGATATTGACAAGCGGGCCGCCTGAATTTCCGGGGTTGATTGCAGCATCTGTCTGGATAAAGTCCTCATAATCTGCTATCCCGACATTGGCCCTTCCCACAGCGCTTATGATGCCCATGGTAACCGTATGGCTCAGGCCATAGGGGTTGCCGATTGCAAGCACGAACTCGCCGACCTGCAGTTTGTCCGAGTCTCCCCACTGTGCAGCCTTGAGATTGTCTGCCTCGATCTTCACAATAGCAATGTCCGTTTTGGTGTCAGCGCCGATAAACTTTGCCTTGAAGGAACGCTTGTCAAAGAGGGTTACCCTGATCTCGTCTGCCTGTTCAACGACATGGTTATTGGTAATGATATACCCGTCTGTGCTGACGATGACCCCTGAACCCAGGCTCTGCTCTTTCCACTTTTTAGGCATCTTGAAATTGCGAAACGGGTTCAAAAGATCGAAGAAGGGATCCTCAAGAGATGATCCTGACTCTCTCCTCATAACCTTTGTTGTCGATATGTTTACAACAGAGGGTGAGATAGAACCCGCAATCTCTGAAAAAGCCTTGCTCGTGTCGATGATCTGACGCGGCACACTCGGTGTGGTAAAGGACCCATATCCTTTCTGCATACCGGTCATCTTCTCCAGAAAATAGAAAGAAACCCCCCCGATAAGTATGCCGACGAGCAGGAAAAGGACTATGATCCAGATTTTATTCTTCATGGTTCATTAATTATAATAGTCTGCCTGCATGATGTAAAGTGTCTAACCTTGACAAAAACCCTGTTCTAATGCTAATTTTCAGGCTCATAATACTTGGGAATCCAGGGGTTGGGATTACTTTATTGTCGTCTTTTCTGCCTGTTTCAGTCCCAAAAAAATATCCCTGTAATATACATTTAGGAGGTTTCTTATTATGATGAAACGCTATCTTTTGGCGCCAGGACCGACGCCGGTTCCTCCGGAAGCCTTGCTGGCTATGGCAATGCCGATCATTCATCACCGTGCACCTGACTTTCTGCCCGTGCTTGAGTCGGCCAGGAAAGGGCTGCAGTGGCTTTACCAGACAAAAAATGATGTTCTGATCATCTGCTCAACCGGCACAGGCGGCATGGACGGAACGGTAAATAACTTCTTCAGTCCAGGCGACAAGGCCCTTGTCATCAATGCCGGAAATTTCGGGGAGCGCTGGACCAAAATCTGCAAGGCCTATAACCTTGCAGTGGAAGAGATTAAGATAGACTGGGGCTATACAATCAAGCCTGAAGTGATTGAAAATGCGCTCAAGAAAGATCCTTCGATAAAAGGAGTCTTTGTACAGGCATCAGAGACTTCGACCGGCGTTTATCATGATATTCAGGCTATTGCGTCGGTCGTAAGAAACTTTGATAATACTATCCTTGTTGTTGATGCCATATCTGCGCTTGTTGCCCATGACCTGAAGATGGATGATTGGGGCATTGACGTCCTTATCGGCGGCTCGCAGAAGGGTCTCATGCTTCCCCCGGGCCTTGCCTTTGTCGGCGCAAGCGAAAAGGCATGGAAGTTCGCAGAGACCTCAAAATCGCCGAAATTTTATTTTAATTTCACAACAGAGAGGAAGAAGCTCAAGGATAACCAGACCAATTTCACTTCTCCGGTCTCTTTGATCATAGGCTTAAACGAATGCCTCAGACTGCTGCAGGCAGAGGGGCTTGACAATGCCTTCAAACGCCATGCAAAGCTTGCCCATGCAACCAGGGAGGCTGTTAGGGCGCTTGGCCTTGATATGTTCACGAAAGAGTCTCCCAGCAACTCGGTCACTGCTATCAGCGCTCCCAAGGATATTGACGGCCAGGAGATATACAAAAACCTTAGGGTAAAATATGGCATAACTGCAGCAGGCGGCCAGGGGCAGGCAAAGGGCAAGATATTCAGGATAGCCCATCTCGGTTATGCAGGCACCTTTGACACAATTACCGCTATCGCAGGCGTTGAGATGGTTCTCAAAGGCCTGGGGTATCCCTTAAAACTCGGCACAGGTGTTGCCGTAGCCCAAGAATTATTAATGGTATAGGAGAGGAAAATTCCGATGAAAGTGCTCGTCAGCGACAACATATCTGCAAAAGGCGTAGAGATTCTAAAAAAAGCCGGGCTTGAGGTTGATGTCAAGACCGGCATGAAACCTGAGGAACTGAAGGCATGCATCGGGCAGTACAGCGGCCTGGT
>JACRHC010000090.1 GCA_016217675.1 Nitrospirota bacterium | reverse complement strand
TCTGCCTCAGATAGACAAGCTGCATGCTCATGAGGAATCCACAAACCCAGGGCTGTGAGGTATCTGAGCCCTTCGGGCGGGATACGGCATGTCCATAGTGATAGTCATCGTTCCTATCCTGCAGCAAGGGCATCGGGTAATATCCGTGCCCGTAAGCTCAAGCATCAGATCTCCGGCGTTCTTTTTTTCCCGCTGGGACACGGGATGGTTATCGCCAAGCAGTTCTCTGCAGCGTTGAATATTGTCTTTCTTGCGCCGGTTGGCCAGAAAGCCGAAATGCCGTATCTTCATGAATCCATCAGGAAGCACATGAAGCAGAAATCTTCGGATGAACTCCCCTGCCTCCAGCGTCTTTAGCCTGAGAGTGTTGTTGTCTTTTCTGTCTCTGTAGGCAAAGGTGACCTTGCCGTCCTGAACATTCACTATACGGTTATTGGAGATGGCGACTCTGTGCGTATATCTGCCGATGTAGTCAAGAACCTCCTGCGGCCCCGCAAAGGGCTTCTTCGAAAACACCACCCAGCTCTTTGATCTGAGATTATTTATCAGTTCTGAGAACTCCTCGTCCGTTGCATAGATTGCCGTGTTTCCCGGAAACACCAGTTCACCCTTGGCACGGGCCTTCTGCAGATATTCCAGAAACTTGCCCCTGAACACGAGGGAAAGGGCCTTTACATTGAAGAGATAGGTGTTGTTTGTCTGTAGCCAGCTTGTTTTGTCAGCGGAAAGGACGCCGCCCGCTATGACGCAATGCAGATGAAGATGGTCCAGGAGCCTCTGGTCCCACGTATGCAGTATGGCGGTAAAACCTATTGTGCCGCCGAGGTTGTTCCTGCCGAAGGCAAGCAAGGTCTCAGAGACAGCCTTAAACAGGATAGAAAAGACCGCTTTCCTGTTGCACAGAGCAATGGGATTCAATTCATGCGGTAGGGTAAAGACATTGTGGAAATACGGCACGGGCAGAACCTCAGCCTTTCTGTCTTGTACCCATTGCGCCTTTTTCAGGCTCTGGCACTTTGGACAATGCCGGTTGCGGCAGGAGTTGTAGGAGTGTTGCTCGAAGCCGCACTTGTCGCACTTCTGGAGATGCCCGCCCAGATATGCAGTCCGGCATACTTCTATTGAGCGCAGCACCTTAAGATGACTAAGCGGCAGGCGGTTATTACGTCTGTAGCTATTTCCAAACTCCCGGAAGATGTCGGCCACTTCCCACTTCTTTGCAGTATCCGGAGGAAGGGCCTCCGTGGGCTTTGCCACGGCGGTTACTTCTCAGGCAATCTCCTGAGAGGCGGTGTTTCTATAAGATCCAGGGGGCTCTTCGTTGCAGAGAGCTTCTTGCTCGTGACACGCAGATAACCAATAGTGGTCATGATCGAGGCATGGCCCATTAACGACTGGATGGTTCTGAGGTCCACGCCGGCCTCAAGCAGATGTGTGGCAAAGCAATGCCTGAGGGTATGTATGCCGCCCTGTTTTGTTATTCCCGCTCTTTCCTTTGCAGCGTAGTATAGCGTCTGGGCTGTGCCTATGCTCAGCTGAGTACCGGTATGACTGCCATAGAAAAGCCATAAAGGGGGCTTGTACTCTCTGTAGTAGGCCCTCAGTTCTGTCAATAACCGACTCGAAAGCATAGTATAACGGTCTTTGTTGCCCTTGCCCTGACTGATTCTTATCATCATCCGGGAACTGCTGTCTATGTCGCTCAGTTTCAGATTCACAACTTCGCTTACCCGAAGACCTGCCCCATAGGTGGTCATCAACAACACTCTGTTTTTGCGGCTCGTGGCACACTTAAAAAGGCGTTCAATCTCCTCGGCGCTGAGAATTTCAGGGAGCTTCTTCTGGGCTCTCATCGGTGGAATGCCCAGTCGCATTGACTCCATTCCCAGCGTCTGCAGATAGAAGAACCTTATCCCGCAGACTACGACATTGCAGGTACTCCACGAAAGGCGCCGCTCATCCATAAGATGCAGAAGATATGCCTGTATCTTCTCCTTGTCCAGCAGGTCCGGAGACTGGTTATGATATTTCGCCAACCCTGCCACTGCCGACACGTATGCCTCCTGTGTCTTCTGTGCAAACCTTCTGAGTTTCATGTCGTTGATCATCTTCTGCCGTAGCGGTTTCATACAATACCTCCTGAGGATGGATTTTGGAGATATTGTATTGATTGAGGCCGGTCAGCGTAATGAAAGAATGATTACTGCAAGGATGGATACTACTGGTGAGGCTGTTAACCCTGCCGCCTTAGCGGCTTAGTTCAACCAGTTATTATCTCGTTACAGGTTTCCATATACATATATATGGATGCATCTACAGGTATATGGTTCCATCTACCTGTAGATGGGCAGCTTGTATATACATATAGATGCTTTTTCATCTGACATGGTTCTCAAGAAGCATCTACCTGTATATGCTTTTCCAGCGGTGTGCCCGCGATTTTACCGTAATTCACAAGCCACAACCGTTTTTCCTGATTCCATCTTCCACCCGCTTCTTTGACTTTCAACCGCATCGGCATGTCTGCGGCTTCAATGCGCAGGTAGACAAGCTTGTCTGCAGTATAGCGAGGCGGAGGAGGGATCCATTCAGTCCTTTCGACAATCAATTCAACAGTCTTTAGCCGCTGCTGCTTTTCCGTATCATACTTGAAACGAACGCACAGCAAAGAATCTCCGTATTTTTCCACGAGCCTTTTGGTCCCGTGCTGCCCTGGTTTGAGGATCAGCCGTGTTTTCACGTATTGACTGCTGAAGCAATAGAAGCAGATCTTTCAAGCAATCCTAAAAGCATGCTTTCGCCCCTCCCCCGAAATCATAATCCTGTCAAAAATTTATTAACTCTATCAGGATGTTATCGTGAGGTCAAGGGAAAAATGCAGCGAAAAATTATATTGACTATCTGTCGAAATCACATAAAATAAGAACAATATGCTGCCTATTCCACAGGAGGTCTTAGCCAAATTTAACGCCATTATAAAACAACGGGCGGTTCCCGCGCCCTTGCACTCAGATTATCGGAAGTGGCTCCTGTATTTCCTCGACTTTCGCAGCAAATATCATCCGCCCGATTCCAGATCGGATCAGGTGCGGTTGTTCATTGAGAAATTGCAAAAGAAGAATCAGACGCCCGAGCAGTAAAAGCAGGCGGCGCATGCCCTTTCTCTCTTCTTTGAGTCGCAGAAGGCGGAGACAAAGGCTGCGTCGATATCCACATCGTCTCAATCCCCGGCAATCCCGAAGGCTTTCTGGAGTTTGCCCCTACAGGTATTGGATACGGCCACAGCCCCCTCCATGCAACAACCGCATGGCATGCCGAAAACCGTGCCTGCAATACCACACAATAAGGAGCTTACAAGTAACGCCCCCTCACCCTCGCCCTCTCCCTCCGGGGGAGAGGGTTGCAATATTTCCCCGCCATGGCTTAAGCCCCTACTGTTGGTGAGGTGAGGGGATAAAGGGGAGGGTGATGTATGCGGCTTTACTAATGACCGCATCACTAAATCACCTTTCAGCCATTTTAATGAATGGCGATGTCTGGAGAAATCCGGGTCGCCTGAATGGGACAGGCTCATTGATACTCTCGCGGCAGAGATTAAGACACGGCACTATTCCCGGAAAACGCTCAAGGCCTATGCGGATTGGAGCCGCAAGTTTCAGAGCTTCCTGCGAAACAAACCGCCTGACGAATTGGCAGGAGTATTTCTCGATAACCGACTCGAAAAGAAATACCCCTCTGCCGGTAATGATTCACCTGGCAATGGTTTTTTCCGCAGAAGTCGCTGACCCCGATCCCGCAAAGCAGGAATTGCGGCGAAACGCTCAGAATAGAAAAAAGGCCGGCAGCTCGTTCCCGATGCTGCCGGCCTTGTATAAACGCGGAGATAAGAGAGCCTGTTGCACAAACCTGAAATTTGCCCTTCGACAAACTCAGCATGAACGATATTCGTGCAACAGCCTCAGTAGAATGCTATTTTGCGTTCAGGGCTTCTTTGAGGGCTTTGCCGACCTTGAAATAGAGGACCTTTTTCCCGGGCACGTCTACGCTCTCGCCGGTCTTGGGGTTTCTTGCTTTTCTGGGGTTGCGGTTCTTCAGGCGGAAGTTGCCAAACCCGCGTATCTCGATCTTCTCACCGCTCATCAAGGCCTTTTTGATGCTCTCAAATACCGTCTCGACCACGATCTCTGTCTGGTTCCGTGTAAGACCCTCGACCTTTTCCGAAACCTTTTCAATAAGGACTGACTTTGTCATATGACCTCCATTACTAAGGTGTATAGAGAAATTTTATCCTGAGTGTCGGGAAAATATCAGTAAGTTC
>JACRHC010000088.1 GCA_016217675.1 Nitrospirota bacterium | reverse complement strand
GGGTGTATGCCCCCTAAAGGTCTGTGGTAGACTACCACGTTGATAGGCTGGAGGTGTAAGTGTAGTAATACATTCAGCTGACCAGTACTAATTGACCGTGTGGCTTGACCCTTATTTCTCTTCCCTCCTGTTGTCAAAAAAACTTCTTGCCAAAAGAAAAAAACGTAGTAAGATTAAAACACATAAATACAAGGGGGCCGGCAGAGCCCCTTTTCTTATCCTCAGCAAAAGGTGACAGATGAAGGAACGCGACATATTTGAAGAGATCATTGATGTCGGCAAGCGCCGGGGCGTACTCACCTATGACCAAATTAATGAGGCTCTCCCGTCTGAATACTTTTCCCCTGATGAAATAGAAGACCTCATGGACCTCCTGCAGGATATGGGGGTAAAGGTTACTGATTCTGTAGAAGATGAAACGGCAATCGAGGAGGAACTCGAAGAAGAGCCGGTTGAATACGAAAAGACTGAAGACCTTGTGCAGGCTTACTTCCACTCGATGGGTGACATCTCTATCCTCACGAAGGACGAGGAGACCGAACTTGCCAAGCGTTTGGAAGAGGGAAGAAATATCATTCGTGATATTGTTGTAGCGATGCCCCTGTACAGGAACGTCGAGGAACAGCTTGCGCTTGAGCGGGAGCAGCTTGGCGAAGAAGAAGAGAAAGAAGAACAAGAGGTTGAAGAGGGCGAAGAAGAAGAGAAGCCCGACGAGGCATTAATCAATAGCCTGAAAATTCTCGATGAACGCATGAGAGAGATTGAGTCTTCTGACAGAAAGATTGGCCGGCACGGGAACCTTAAAGATCTGAAGAAGCTCATAAACGACAAAAAGAAGAAAGATATCAATCCTTCGAAGCTTAATGAGCTGGCAAAAGAAATACAGGCAAAATACAAAAAAATTGAAGCGGAAATAGGGATCAGAATAGATGAACTGAAAGAAAAATGGGACAGGGTTACCAGGGCAAGGGCACTTGTTATGGAGGCGAAGAACGAACTCATTACCCGTAATCTCCGCCTTGTGGTCAATATTGCCAAAAATTACGTCGGTCGGGGACTCCCGCTTCTGGATCTCATTCAGGAAGGCAATATTGGCTTAATGAAGGCAGTTGACAAGTTCAAGTACGAGAAGGGATTTAAGTTTTCAACCTATGCAACGTGGTGGATACGCCAGGCCATCACTCGCGCGCTTATTGACCAGACAAAAACAATACGTGTTCCTGTTCATATGATGGAGTTTTATAACAGGGTTACCAAGGCTTCGAGAGAATTGACCCAGGCATTGGGCAGAGAGCCGAGCAATGAGGAGATTGCGAAAAAGCTCGGAGTGCCTACCAGAAAAGTCGAAGAGGTATTTCGTGCCATACAGGATCCTATTGCCCTTCAGACACCTGTTGGCGATGAAGACACTGAATTGGAAGATTTCATTGGTGATAAGAACAGTCCATCTCCCTATTCTGACGCTGAGCGGAGCGAAATATCCGACCAGATCCTGATGATTCTCAAGACTCTGACTCCAAAAGAGGAGAAGGTGATAAGGATGAGATTTGGCATAGGCGTTGACAGGGACCATACGCTTGAAGAGGTCGGCAGGCATCTTTCTATAACCCGCGAACGTGTGAGGCAGATAGAAGCAAAAGCCCTGAGAAAGCTTAAACATCCAAGCCGTCTCAGGGCCCTTAAAGTTCTTACATCTGCTTAGAAGTCTAATCGGCTGCGGTTATCAGGTTCCCCTTTGAGATAGAATCTGTGCTGCTTCTCACAATTGCTACCGAAGTCGCATCCGAAACATTGATCACCTGAATAATTCCATTGGAGACCGTATGCTTCCCTATGCTGGCAGTTTTCAGGAGATCACCAGCCTCAAGCCCATCCCTTTTCCCCCTGTCTATGTAGACAATGTCATATTGAAAGCCGTTATTAAGCCGAAGGTGCCGGGCTTCTACAATGTAGCCCTTAACATCTGGTTTTCTATAAGGTTTTGCAACAGTCGGAGGGGTTATTTCCGTGTAGGTGTCAAGGGTATCTCCAATGCCTGCATCAGAAAAAGTCTTTGTAATCTGCGCAATTGTTTCTCCGAACTCGAACTTCTTTACTTCAGCAATGCCGGTTATGTCAATAAGATATCCCATGACTTCTTTTGTGACAGGATGTCTCACGATTGGACCTTTTCTCATGATAAAGAAACGATCGCCAAGTTTGGTGGCAGCCTTTGTCTTAATAAAGATCATATCAGGAGCCCCAAGGAGTGTCTTTCCTGAAGGGGAGCCAATGATCTTTCCGAGTTCATTCACCGTGCCTGCAATATAGCCGCTCGAAATATAAAGATTGGCATCGACGAGTGGCTTGATTTTTACCGGAGCAGGCTCTGCCACAGGTGCAGTTTTTTGAGGTGTTATTTCAACAACCGGCTCTGCAACAGGCTCTTCCTTCAGCACTTCCTTCCGTATCAGATAAAGGGGTATCTTTATGATCTGACCAGGCATAATCCTGTCAGGATTTGCAATGTCCGGGTTTTCCTTCCAGACCTTTGGCCAGAGGAAAGGATCATTCAGTTCCTTCTCAGATATATCCCAAAGCGTATCGCCTTGCTGTACCTTGTAATCTTTTATTTCCAGCTCCTGGGCACCCGCAAAAGATGCTATGTTCAATAGTACAATTACAATTATTAGTATAAGTTTTCTATTCAGCACAATACCTCTCCTTTTTTAAAGTTATTCTTCAACTAAAAACATAACCGAGAACACGAAAACTGTCAAGCATAATCTCTTCTTGCGGGCAGGCTCCGGATAGTTGGTTGCAAAAGCATGGGTCTTTAGCAGAAAATATAAGCAAACAGTAAACAGGAGTTCATATGTCAGGAATAGAAATATATGTCAAGGACGAACAGGAAAAAGCCAAGCTGATAAAGGATTATCTTGCCCCTGACGACATCTATCTCAAGGCCCTCGATGCCCTGAAGCAAGAGATGATAAGCCAGGGCGTCGACCTCGATACCCGCGAGGGCAAGAAACAGTTCATCCTTGCTGTTAGAAAACTGAACGCCAGGTTTGGCACTGAACTGCACAAAGAACTGCCATAGCTCCCCACAATGCAGCCTTTACAGCAGCTGAAAGCTGACCTTCAGAATTTTGTCAATCCTGAAAAAGCAAGAAACCTTGCCCGCTTTTTTAAGACAGGCAAGGGGCAGTACGGTGAGGGTGATATGTTCCTTGGTATCATGGTACCTGTACAGCGGCGAGTGGCAAAAAGCTATGCCTCCCTCTCACTTAAAGACATCAAAATCCTCCTTGCAAGCAGAATTCATGAGCACCGGTTCATAGCCCTGCTTATCCTGGTCGATCAATATCAGAAGGCTGACGAGCAGACCAAACAGAAGATAGCGAACTTTTACCATGATCACACTGCATGTATCAATAACTGGGATCTTGTGGACCTTTCAGCGCCCCATATCCTGGGTGCTCATTGTTATGAAAATGATACGACCATGCTCTATCGTCTGGCAGAGTCGGAAAATCTCTGGAAACGGCGGATTGCTATTATGGCAACCTTTGCATTTATTAGAAAGGGCAGATTCAAAGAAACGCTTGAGATCTCCAGGATACTGATGCACGACAGGCATGACTTGATTCATAAAGCCGTGGGCTGGATGCTTCGGGAGATCGGCAAAAGAGATGTAAAAAGAGAAGAAGAGTTTTTGAAAAGGCATGCTGATGCTATGCCCCGTGTTATGCTCAGATATGCCATAGAGAGATTTGATAACAAGAAGAGAAATTACTGGATGAGCAGAAAAGAGAATCTCGTGCCTGTATCCTCCGAAGCAGAGCAGACGGGACAGGCAGAGGAAGACTCCTCCGCCTGTCGATGAACGCAAATGAAATTTGCTGTTGCTGATTACTGTTTATGATATAATTTCGGCCCTAATCTCCCTGCTGAATGTTACCTGTCCGTTCTCGACATCAACATCAACGATATCTCCTTCCTGAATCGAACCTTCGAGGATGTTCTTTGCCAGCTCGTTCAGGATCATTTTCTGAAGCACTCTCTTGAGCGGCCTCGCTCCATAGATGGGATCAAAACCTATCTCTGCAAAATATTCCTTTGCCCTTTCGGTCAGCTTAAGGTCAATGTTCTTTCCCCTGATATATTTTTTCATCCGATCGACCTGAATATCAACAATGCTGGAGAGGAGTTTCTTTGTGAGCGGATTAAAAATAACTGTTTCATCAACTCTATTCAGAAACTCGGGCCTGAAAAAAGCCTTCAGATCCTGCATTACCTTATCTTTGAATTCCTGTCCGGAATTATCTACCCAGTATGCAGAAGGGTTTTTTTCTCTCTCTGTGAGCATATCCTGAATATGTGTGCTGCCGAGATTGGATGTCATAATGACTACCGTATTCCTGAAGTCGACGGTTTTACCATGACTATCCGTAAGTCTGCCATCATCAAGAAGTTGTAACAGAAGGTTGAATACCTCAGGGTGCGCCTTCTCGACTTCATCAAAGAGTACAACAGAGTATGGTCTTCTTCTTACCGCTTCTGTCAGCTGGCCGCCTTCCTCATACCCTACATAGCCGGGGGGTGCTCCGATGAGCCGTGAGACCGTATGGCGCTCCTGATACTCGGACATGTCGATCCTGATCATCGCATTTTCATCATCAAAAAGGAACTCTGCCAGGGCCTTTGCAAGCTCAGTCTTTCCGACCCCGGTCGGTCCAAGGAATATAAACGATCCGATCGGCCTGTTCGGATCCTGTATGCCTGCGCGCGCCCTCCTGACCGCATCTGAAACAGCCTCGATTGCCTCGTCCTGTCCGACAACCCGCAATCTGAGGCGATCGTCCATATGAAGAAGCTTTTTTATCTCGCCCTCAAGCATCTTTGTTACGGGAATGTTTGTCCATTTTGAAACGACCTCTGCGATGTCTTCTTCATCGACCTCTTCCTTGAGCATTTTCCCCTGCTGCTGAGCGTCAAGGAGCATAGTATTCTCAGCTTCAAGGGCCTTCTGAAGTTCAAGGAGTTTGCCATATCTCAGTTCCGCGGCTTTTGCAAGGCTGCCTTCCCTCTCTGCCTTTTCAGATTCGCTCTTTGTCAATTCTATCTGTTCTTTTAGATTACGGATCTTGAAGATAACATCTTTTTCCCTCAGCCACTGGGCCCTGAGTTCACCCCTCTGGACTTCGAGAACTGACATTTCCTTCTGTATCTTTTCGAGCTTCTCCTTTGACTCCTTGCCGTCGTCCTTCATCACCGCCTGCTTTTCGATCTCAAGCTGCCGGAGCCTTCGCTCGATTTCGTCGAGCTCTGCGGGCATGCTATCAATCTCCATCCTGAGCTTTGATGCCGCCTCATCAATCAGATCGATTGCCTTGTCCGGCAGAAATCTGTCGGTAATGTACCGGTGAGAAAGCACTGCAGCAGAGATCAGCGCCGAATCTTTAATTTTTACGCCGTGATGGACTTCGTATTTCCCTTTAAGCCCCCTCAGTATCGAAATAGTATCCTCAACAGATGGCTCGTTGATCAGGACGGGCTGAAACCGCCTCTGCAGCGCCGGGTCCTTCTCAATATATTTACGGTACTCTCCGAGGGTTGTTGCACCAACGCAGCGGAGTTCTCCTCTTGCCAGAGCTGGCTTGAGCATATTGGATGCATCAATAGAGCCCTCTGCAGCACCGGCACCTACCAGGGTATGGAGTTCGTCAATGAAAAGGATGATCCTGCCTTCTGCTTCCTCGATTTCCTTAATCACGGCCTTAAGTCTGTCCTCAAACTCACCCCTGAACTTTGCCCCTGCAATGAGGGCTCCCATATCAAGTGCGACCACTTTTTTGTCTTTCAGGGTTTCTGGCACATCGCCGGCAACAATCCTCTGCGCCAGGCCTTCAGCCATGGCGGTCTTTCCTACTCCTGGATCACCGATCAGCACAGGATTATTTTTTGTCCTTCTCGAAAGGACCTGCACGACCCTCCTGATCTCCTCGTCGCGGCCGATCACCGGGTCCAGCTTTCCTTTGGCAGCAAGTTCGGTAAGGTCCTTGCTGAACTTCTTCAGTGCCTGATATTTTTCTTCAGGGTTCTGGTCAGTGACGCGCTGAGATCCCCGAATCTCCTGCAGTGCTGTCAGGAGTTTTGCAGAATCAACGCCATATTTTTTTAGAAGGTCTGAGGACGGGCAGCTGACTGAAAGTATCGCTACCAGCAGAAGTTCTGCGCTGACATACTCATCCTTCAGACGCTCTGCTTCTTTTTGTGCTGTCTCAAAGACTTCCTTTAATTTCGGTGTGATGTAAATCTGTCCGACTGGTGTTGCGCTTATCACCTTCGGCATGCGGTCCAGAGCAGTCTCAATATCTTTTTTGAGAAGCGATGCGTTTACGCCAATCTTCCTGATAACCTGTAGGGCAACGCCATCCTCGTCATCGAGCAGAGACCAGAGAAGGTGCTCAACATCGACCTGCTGGTGACCCTTTCTTTCTGCAAGCCTCTGGGCATTCTGTACTGCCTCCTGACTTTTTATCGTAAATTTCTCCATAATTCCTCCTTATTCTTCTTTCAATGCCTTTCGCAGCTTATCCCGAAAATCCTTCCGGATCTCATGTTCAAGATGGCCCATCATCTCCTCCATCTCCTGCTGAAGCACCTCCATGCGGTGCCTCATCCTCAGAATGATATCAACGCCAGCCCTGTTTACGCCCAGTTCCCGGGTGAGCTGAAGTATGAGGTTGAGCTTTTCAATGTCGCTCTCCGAGTAGATCCTCTGCTTCCTGGCTCTGCTGGGCTGTATAAATCCCTCTCTCTCATAGAGGCGCAGTGTCTGAGGATGGACATTTAATAGCTTCGCTACTATGCTGATCAGGTAAACAGGCTCGTTCTTGTCCCGTCTCTTCATTTCCTCACCATTCCCTTTCTTGGCGATTCCTTGTAGAGTGTTTCCAAATCCTGAATTGCGGCCTTCTCCTGTTCACTAAGGTTTTTGGGTACAGCTACTTTTATCGTCACGAACTGATCGCCTCTTCTGCCAGTTTTTGAAGAGGGGAAGCCTTTCCCCGAGAGTTTGAACTTTTGGCCGCTCTGCGCTCCCGGAGGCAGCGTCATTAAGGTCCCACCCTCCATAGTCGGTATCTCAATCTTGGCCCCAAGGGCTGCTTCTCCAAAGGTAACCGGCAGGTCGAGATAGATATCAGCTTCCTTTCGGATAAAGAGAGAATGCGCTCTGACGGTGATCTCGATCTGCAGGTCCCCGTACCCGCCGCTGCCATGTCCGGCTGCACCCATGCCTTTAAGTCTTACGCGCGAACCCGTGTCTGCTCCGGCAGGGATCTTTACCTTGATCGATTCTGTGTGCAGCATCTTCCCTCTTCCGGAACAGTGCCGGCACTGCTTTGTGGTCTTTCTGCCG
>JACRHC010000087.1 GCA_016217675.1 Nitrospirota bacterium | reverse complement strand
TCTGTTTCGCTGTAGGGACAAACGTCAAGGGCTGCTGAACTTCTGTACGTTTCAAGCTGAAGCGACAACATAATTCACCTCCTTTCTATGTTTTTGACCATGCCAGCCTTGTTCTGATAGCTGTCACGATCCTCGGACCCCATACTGCCCTGCCTTTCTCAGGATAGGGGGACAGCAGCGAGTCCATGCCGATAATGTACCGATTGCCTCTCCAGGCCACGGTGTTGCTCAGGATCGGCACGAACCATGCGACGCCTATGATGAGGTCCTTGATCGGGGATAACAGATAAAGCAGGGGACTCATATCCGCACAAAGCTTCTTGCCAATGTAGTAGTCATGAGCTATTTTCAGGGAGCTGACCGCGGCAGCCAACAACAAAGATAGCCTGGATATCGGCATTAATACCAGCGGCATGAAGGAGATGAATACGGCATTGCCTGCCAGTTCAGAGATGTACTTTGCGCCACCGATCTGCCATCTCAATTTTCCCCATCTTGTATGACGGTTTATAAATCTTTTTACGCCCCAGTATTCGTTCACGTTGCTTATCAAATGGTTCGAAAGAACGACCTTCTTGCCAAGCGCGTGAATCTTTTCGCCGATGATATAGTCTTCGGCAAGGAAGTCCTTGACAGACCTGAAGCCCCCTATTGCTTCAAGCCCGGCCTTTCTCATAAGCATTGACTTGCCGATGACGCAGGGCATCTTCAGATATTTATCAAGAAAACAGACACTGCCAACGATAAAGGAATTGAGATGCAGGTTTTCCATAAAAGCCCCAAGAGACCGACCTCTCATGCCCCTGATCAGATTACTTACAAGACCCACAGACGGATCTTCCATGTGCCGGGAGATCTCGCCAAGATAGTCTGCTTCCACGCGGACATTGCTGTCGCTGATCAATATAAGGTCGTATTTGGCCCTCGCATAGGCAGGAATCAGATTGTTCACCTTGGGGTTCAGACCCTCATTGCAATGCTCAACGACAATGGTGATATCTTTCAAAGGGTATTTATCCTTTATCTTGCTTACCACCTTATAGGCCGGATCATTCCTGTTCTGAAGCGCAAAGATGAGCTCATAGGCAGGATAATCGAGATTGCAGAAGCTTTCAAGGTTATCGAACAGGCCGTCGTCAAGACCCTTGAGCGGTTTCAGGATCGAGACAGGAGAAAAAGACAGGGGAGAGAGTATGCCCTCCCCTGAGTGTTGGGGAGTCATATATGATCGGACAGCAGCAATCTGCAGCAGATATCCGATAATCCCAAAGCCGGTAATGGCAGCACATATCCAGAATATGATCATGTTCACCTCCTAATTTCTGAAGAGTGTCAATGCAACACCCTTGTTATGCTTAATGCATTGTTTAATGGGGTCGATCTCTTTATCGCAATTCAGAAGTGTCTTCCAGGAGTACAGATGTCTCGGTTTATGAAAGTCGCTGTTTGCGATATACGGATACTTCTTCAGACTTATCACATTAAAGACGTCATCTCTGTTGGCGATTTCCCATGCATCGATGTACCGGGCATATTTGTCCCTGTTGTTCCAGAGGAAAAGGGTGTCCCGGTCGCTCTTGGCCGACATATAATGCGGGTGACAGGCTATAGTCAGGGCGTTTTGCTTCTTTGCCTCAAGGAATATCTCTTCATAACTTATACAGGCGGGTATAAAGTCCTGGACATCGATGATCAGCATATGGGCCGAGTTGTCTGTGGAGAGATGGTTCTTGGTTATTTCAATGCCGGGTATAACGAGCATGCCGTATTTGTCATGAGCCCTTTCGGCTTCCTGCCGTATGTCAGACATATATTGGTCAAAATTGGAGGCTGTTACAGAATACTTAAAGCGGTGTGCAAGCTTGCCGAGAGGATTATCGCCATTCACCACATGGTCTGTTATTGCAATAACATCAAAGCCGGCCTGTCCGAAGAGATCAATGGTCCTTCTGAGTTCTACTGACCCATCTGAGTATGTTGTGTGTATGTGAAAATCACACAGAAGCATTAGGGTTAGTATAGATACCGCACGTTACATCATCATGACGGGGATATTACATTTGCATGAAAAGAGGAAG
>JACRHC010000011.1 GCA_016217675.1 Nitrospirota bacterium | reverse complement strand
GGCATGAAGGGCAAGGTCCTTTCGCATATCCTCCAGATAAACGGTCTCTGCAGCAGATGTCTGACAGAACAGGTTCCAGCGCATGGCTAAGTTCATCATGTGTTTAAGATGTCATTATCTTGAAAATACCCCTCACCCTAACCCTCTCCCCCAAGGGGCGAGGGAATCTATAATGTCCCCTCCCTTGCTTAAGGCACCTGCGGCACCCCCCCTTAAGGCCTGTCCTCCCTTGTGGAGGATAAGAGGGGGAAGGGGGAGTTATGATTCCAGTGGCGTGGGGAGATTTTTTCGATGCAAATCTTTATTTGAGACTTTTAGTAAGTTCAGAACATTCCTTGTCCTGATGATTTTGCTGTTTGTCACTTTGTTATCTGCATGTGCCAGATCAAAGGACCCCGAAAGCAAAGGCCAATCCGGAAAACTTATCGTTGTCGCCACGCTGTTTCCGCTTTATGATTTTGCAAGGAACATAGCAGGGGACCGTGCTGATGTGAAGCTTCTTCTTCCTCCTGGTGCAGAGCCGCACAGCTTTGAGCCGAGGACGAGCGACATGGTAATGCTTAATCGCGCCGACATTTTTATCTATACGAATAAGTTCATGGAGCCCTGGGCAGAGAAGCTGCTGAAAGGAATACAGAGCAGCAGGCTTTCTGTTGTTGATGCGAGCTCGGGTGTCAGATTTGTACAAGGCAGTATTGACGGAGGTGAAGGCGCGTATCTACATCAGAACAGGAAGCCGGGGCAGAAGGAAGATCATGATGAGCACAAGGGGCAGGGCTCAGACCCGCACATATGGCTCGACTTCAGCAATGCCCAAAAGATGGTTGACACTATTGCAGGCGCGATTATCGCGAAGGATCCGGCGAATAAAGATCTCTATACAAAAAATGCAGAGACTTATAAAGCCCGGCTCGCTGATCTGGACAAGTCATATCAAAAAGGGCTTTCAAACTGCAGCAAGAAGATATTCATTAACGGGGGCCATTTTACCTTTGGCTATCTTGCCGCCCGGTACGGACTGCGTTACAGGGCAGCCTACGGTTTTTCTCCTGATGCAGAGCCGACCGCGCGAAACCTTGCTGATATCAGCAAAACGCTCCGGCAGGAAGGACTGGGTCACCTTTTTTATGAGGAACTCCTCAGTCCGAGGATTGCCGATACAATCGCAAAGGAGACCGGTGCAACGTTGCTTAAACTCCATGGAGCGCATAATATTTCGAAGGCAGAGTTCGATGGCAACAGGACATTTATTGAGCTGATGGAAAGAAATCTGGATAGTCTCATGACAGGTCTTCAATGCCGCTAACGATTGTCGAGGCCAGGGACCTCAGTGTTGCATTTGACGGACGGCAGGTGCTGTCAGGCGTGAATTTCAGCATCAGGCAGGGCGACTATATCGGCCTTGTCGGGCCGAACGGGTCGGGCAAGTCAACCCTGATAAAATGTATGCTCGGCCTGATCAGATCTTCTCACGGAGCTATTTCTCTTTTTGGTTCAGCGCCGGTCGAGATGAAGAATAGGGAGAGGATCGGTTACCTGCCCCAGAGAATGGATTTTTTCAATCCCCGCTTTCCTACAACCGTGACAGAGGTGATCTCCCAGGGATTAATCGCAACCAGAAGGGCAGGGAAAAGCTCGGGCAGGGAAGAGATAGAAAAAGTGATAGAACTTTTAGATCTGCTGGGGCTGAGAAACAGGCTGATAGGAGAGCTGTCAGGCGGCCAGCAGCAGCGGGTAATCATAGCGAGGGCACTGGTGAACGAGCCGGATTTCCTTATCCTTGACGAGCCGACAAGCGCGCTTGACCCGGAAGTCAGAGAAAGCTTCTTTGAACTTCTGCACGAGTTGAATGAGAAGAAGAGGGCGACGATCGTTCTTGTTACTCATGATATCGGCGGCGTTGGCCAGTACGCAACAAAGCTGATGTATCTCGATAAAAAGGTGATCTTCTTCGGAGGGTTTGATGAGTTCTGTCATTCGGAGAACATGGCGAGCTTTTTTGGCTCTGCTTCGCAGCATATTATCTGCCATAAACACTGATGAAAAAGATGTGGCGTGGATTTGATTGAATTTCTGAGCTATGGGTTTATCCAGCGGGCGCTTATCGCCGGTTCGCTCATATCCGTGCTCTGCGCAGTGTTAGGCGTGGTCCTTGTGCTCCGGAGACTCTCGATGATCGGCGACGGTCTTTCCCATGTAACGTTTGGCGGTGTTGCCCTTGCCATGGCGCTGAACTTCTATCCCCTTGCTGTTTCGCTGCCGATCGTTGTACTGAGTTCATTCGGCATACTCAAGATGATGGAAAAGGCGCGGGTGTTCGGCGATGCTGCCATTGCTGTTGTCTCATCGATCGGCATTGCGATCGGTATACTGCTTGCCAGCATTTCCGGGGGATTTAATGTGGATCTGTTCAGCTATCTCTTTGGAAATATCCTTTCGATCAGTACTCTTGAGATTGCAGCAGCAGTGGTCATCTCGCTTATGGTGCTCGCAGCCATCTATTTCTATTTTGACGAGATCTTTTCGATCACATTTGATGAAGAGTTCGCGCGCGCATCAGGCATACCTGTTGATCGCATCAATGCCGTTATGATGATGCTCACTGCGGTTACGGTTGTTCTGACCATGAAGGTTGTCGGCATCATGCTCACCTCTGCGCTCCTTGTCATCCCTGCAGTGACCGCATTTCAGAATGCCCGGGGCTTCAGAAATGCGATTATCATAGCCTCAATCTCCTCGCTCCTTTCCCTTGTGGCCGGGGTCTTCATCTCCTTTGCCCTGAACCTGCCTGCAGGCGCCACGATTGTGATGGTCAATGTCTTTCTCTTCTGCGGCGCGTTTCTCTTCAGGCATTTTTTCGGCAGTCATGCAGCAGAGTAGTTCTGACCCGCTGCCTGTCTCAGGCAGATTTTCAGCCTTCTCGTTCAGGGATTTCAGACTCTTCTGGTTCGGACAGGTCATATCCCTGTCCGGCAGCTGGATGCAGACTGTTGCACAGGGTTGGCTGGTATACAGTCTCACAAAGTCACCTCTTCACCTTGGCATGGTTGCTGCTGCCAACGCCCTGCCGATACTGCTCTTTTCGCTCTTTGGCGGCCTGATCGCAGACCGGTATCCAAAGCGCACTCTGCTGTTATTCACGCAGGCTCTTTCGATCATACCTGCACTACTTCTCGGCTTTCTTGCAGCCAGGGGTACCGTGACTGTCTGGCACGTTGCAGCATTGGCAGCCTTCCTTGGTACGATCAATGCACTGGATATTCCGGTACGCCAGTCATTTCTGGCGGAGATGGTAGGAAAGGGTCATATTGCGAATGCTATCGCCCTGAACTCGGCAGCCTTCAACGGAGCTCGCATAATCGGTCCTGTAATCGCCGGTGTTGCTATAGCCTATCTCGGCATTCCGGCATGTTTCTATCTTAATGCCCTGAGTTTTGTTGCAGTGATCATCGCGCTGTACCGTATCAGGACAAGGGGAGCGATCAGGGGAAAATCAGAGGGCATGCTCAGGGACTTCCACAAAGGGATCGTTTTTATCAGGTCAAACAGGGAGATAAAACATGTCTTTCTTCTTATTGCTGTCTTCAGCGTAATAGGGCTGCCGTATATCAGTCTTCTGCCGATCTTTGCTGCCGAGGTCCTCCATGCCGGCCCAAAGGGCCTGGGATTTCTGGTCGGCGCATCAGGCATAGGCGCACTGACCGCAGCCCTTCTTATTGCTGCGCGCAGGGATATAAAAGACAAAACACGTTTTATGTCTTTTGCTGCTCTGACCTTTGCCGCAGCGCTCTTTCTCTTTTCCCTTTCCGGCATATTCTGGCTTTCCCTGCTGGTGATTATGGCTGCAGGCTGGGGTATGGTGAGCTATCTTGCTGTTGCCAACAGTTTTATTCAGATTACGGTGGCTGATGAGCTCAGGGGCCGGGTCATGTCCCTCTATTCTCTGGTCTTTTTAGGCACGGTTCCGATCGGCAATGCGATCATGGGTGTTGCTGCCGATTATCTCGGTACGCCGCATGCCGTCTCTGTTTCTGGTCTTATCTGCCTGCTCGCTGCCTGTCTTTTTGCGAAACGATATCTGAAGCAGCGCATTACGATATAATACAGACAATGAAAGTTCTTGCCATTGAAACATCGACCATGTTAGGCGGCGTTGCCCTTGCTGATGAGAAAGGGCTTATTGCCGAGACGAGGCTGAATGTGAAGTCTACCCATTCAGAACGGCTGATGGCGACAATCGATGATCAGCTGAGGCAGTCTGATCTGTCGCTTGGCGATATCGATCTGTTTGCTGTTGCCTCTGGTCCCGGATCGTTTACCGGTCTGAGGATCGGTCTCAGCACAGCTAAAGGGCTCTGTTATGCAACAGGCAAACCGCTGGTCATGGTCCCTACGCTCGATGCCTTTGCACGAAGTTTTCCTTTTTCGAAACATCCTGTATGCGTTATGCTCGATGCGCGCAGGGGCGAGCTCTATGCTGCTGTTTTCCGGTGGGATAACGGTTTTGTGAAAATGCTTGATGCCAGTTCTGCCGTTCCTGATGCCCTTTTCAGAGATCTGGACAGTCCTGTTATTCTTGCGGGTGAGGGCGCCCTGGTGTATCGCGAAAGGCTTATTGCATTGCTCGGGGAACGGGCACTGTTTGCGCCGCTCATCTCTATGGTGCCGTCGCCTGCCAATGTTGCGATGCTCGGCCTTGAAAAGGCAATGCTGGGAGAATTCACTGAGGCATCGGCTGCAGAGCCGTTTTATATCAGAAAGTCAGAGGCAGAGGTGAAGTGGTCTCAAAAGCGCTGAAGGAACTCCTGGTCCGTGACCTCAGGCCCGAGGATGTTTCGGCAGTCCTGAAAATCGAGAAGGCTTCTTTTACCACGCCCTGGTCAGAGATACTTTTTATGAACGAAATATTCAAGCCCCGCTCTCTGCCAAAGGCAGCGGTTATCGGTGAGAAGGTCGCAGGTTATATATGCGCCAACTATCTGCTTGATGAGGGCCATATTTTGAATGTTACGGTTCATCCGGACTTTCGAAAACAGGGCATTGCATCCCGGCTGGTCCATTGCGTGATTGATCTTCTCAGGGCAGAGGGCTGCCGGACTATCTTTCTTGAGGTGAGGATATCAAATGAGGCTGCGCTCAGGATGTATGAAAAGGCAGGCTTCAGGATCATCTCGGCAAGAAAGGCCTATTACACGCTGCCGCTTGAGGATGCAGTAATTATGGCTTTGTATCCTGTCTCATAGGGAATAAATGCGTCAGCAGAAGGGCTTACTCGTCCTTTCCTGTTTTTTTTGAAGAATTTTCTATATCCAGGATATCGATATCCTCAGAGTAATTCTTGGTCCTGAAGCTTGTAATATCACCGATTTTCTTAATAATATCATCCAGCCTGAAACAGCTCTCTTCAAGGATTCTCAGATATTTTCTGCCTTCACTGGTCTCAGTGAACTCTTCTTCAAGAAGTGATGCCACACCCACAATAGCCTGAAGGGGCTGCCTGAGTTCGTGCGCTGTGCCGCCCGCCAGTTTCATGACAGCATCGAGCTTTTCAGCAGTAACATCCCTGAAGACGATTACTTCCCATATCTCGTTTATATCTCTCAATTCCACGAAAGAGGAGATCACCGAAAGTCTCCTGTTCCCGATGGTCAGTTCTTTCGGTTCCTCAAGAAAGGCCTTCACCTTTTTAAAGGCAGGGCAGTCTAAGCATGACGGATATTTAGGAGCAGAAGAACGATCTTTGTTAAAGAGCCAGCACCTGCAAAGTGCCGATTCCTGCATAGGGCAGGCCTCTTCAGGACTGCAGTGGTTGATCTCCCAGCAGTAAGGTCCTTTATAGGACTTGTCAGTGCGGAAGATGGCCTGTCTCAGAAGGTGGCTCCCCGGCAGGGAGAAGACTTCTCTGCCTTTCAGTCTGTCGTCAAGGCCGAGCAGGTCAACGAGCGCCTGATTGTAAAGATTTACCCCGCCCCTTGAATCAATGAAAAGCACGCCTTCCCTGATATTTTCGAGCACTGCCTCGATCTTCTGTTTTTTCTCCTGCAGGAGCCTTTCCCTGGCAAGGCGGCTGGTCACATCCTCGAAGAGTTCTACGCCGCCGATCACGTTGCCTTTTTCATCCAATATCGGAGATGTCGAGACCTCGACCGGTATCCTTCTGCCGTCCTTGTGGCGCAGATATATGATCTCAGGGCCGCAGGAGCAATTATGTCCAATGGAGTGGTGAAGGGGGCACTGAGTCTTGCAGAGGGAATTGCCCTGACTGTCCGTGTGGTCCAGTATATTGTCCTGACAGAATTTTCCGATAACCTCATCAGCCGGATATCCTGATATGTTCTCAGCCCTGCTGTTCCATATGACGACTTTCCTGTCCGCGTCTGTGACATAGATGCCCTCATTCGCCGAGTCGATGATCTTGAGGAGACAATTTTTATGCAGAAGGTTCTTCTTCATTGTTTCAGCTGATTTCCCCCCAGACGCCTTCGACAGGCACATTGCATTCAGCGCAGCGATTGCCCCTGAGATGGCTTTCGAGTATGCGGTATCCAAACCGTTTAATGAGCAGTTTTTTGCATGAAGGACAGTAAGTGTTCTCTCCTCCTTCACCGGGAACGTTCCCCTCATATACGAATTTCAGGCCGGCCCTGAATCCGATCTCCCTTGCATGGCGAAGGGTAGCAACAGGCGTAGTCGGCTTGTCCAGCAGCTTGTAGGTCGGATGGAACTGGCTTACATGCCAGGGTATGGCGGGATCGACGGATGCAATGAATTCGGCTATATCGGTGAGGTCTTTTTCAGAGTCATTGAGTTCAGGGATGATGAGGGTCGTCACCTCAAGCCATACGCCAAGTTCCTTCATGAGCCTTATGGTGTCCTGCACGGGCTGAAGCCTTGCCCCGCATATACTGCGGTAAAAGGTATCACTGCCCTTCAGATCAATATTATTGGCATCAAGAAAGGGCGCAATGAGCCTTGTTGCCTGAGGCCCTGTGTATCCGTTTGATACGAAGACATTCCTGAGGCCTTTGCTGCGGGCCAATTGAGCGCAATCATAGGCAAACTCAAAAAAGATCGTCGGCTCGGTGTAGGTGTAAGAGATGCTCTGACAGCCATGTTTGACTGCTGCGTTCACAATATCTTCCGGCGTTGCGTCCCTTCCGGGTATGACAAATTTCTCTTCATGAGGATATTGGGATATTTCATAGTTCTGGCAGTGCTTGCATCTGAAATTGCAGCCGACCGTTGCAATTGAAAGGGATGTCGAGCCGGGCAGAAAGTGAAAAAGAGGCTTTTTTTCTATAGGGTCAATATTCATGGAGATGACCTTGCCATACACAAGACTGAAGAGCGTACCATTTTGATTTTCCCTGATAGCGCAGATCCCCCGCTTGTCTGGACCGATCAGGCAGTTATGACCACAGAGATGACATTTTACGTCTCCCTTGTCGAGCTTTTCGTAAAGCATGGCTTCTTTCATGCTTTAATTATATCATGCATGAGCTTGATGTAACTCCCTTTTATTAAAGAATATTGCATTGAATTGACTTGCAGACCCTGTAATTATTAGAATAAATCTTAAAGATTTATGATCAGGGAGGAAATATGCCTATTTATGAATATGATTGCATGAAATGCAGTGAGAGGTTTTCTGTTTTGAAGAGTATAACCTCTGGAAAGAATGAGACAAAATGCCCTCAATGCGGTTCAGACGATCTGAAAAAGAGGATGTCGTCCTTCTGTTGTTCAACAGGATCGGGAAGCAGCCATTCCCCTTCAGTACCTTCAGGCGGTTTCAGCGGAGGAGGTTGAGGCGTTTCCTCATGCTGAACCGTCGGTTCAGGCCCATTTAAGCCTGTCGTAAATTAATAAAAAGTCTTGACAATTTCAGCACTTAGCACTAAAATTTGTCAAAATACTTTATATTGAGGTGAAGGATGGCTCGCAAGCTATTACTCGCGGATGACAGTATAACCATACAGAAAGTTGTGGAGCTGGTCCTCGCTGAGGAAGATTTTGAGATAAAGTCAGTGAGTAATGGCGAGGATGCACTGAACCTCCTCGAAGGTTTCAAGCCTGATATTGTTCTTGCTGATATAGAGATGCCCAAAGTCAACGGATATCAGCTCTGCGACAAGATAAAGAAAAATCCGGCAACTGCGCACATTCCTGTCATCCTCCTTGCCGGAGCATTTGAGCCTATCGATGAAGAACTGGCTGCCCAGATCAATGCGGACGACTCTGTCATAAAACCCTTTGAATCGCAGGAACTGATCAGCAAGATCAATTCTGTCCTGACCATGAGCGCTGCCGGCTCAGGTGCAGAAGAGCTCATTTCAGCCGAAGAGTCAGCGGCAGAGACAGGAGAAGATGTGTTCGTCCTTGCTGAAGATGCCGAAGAAACAGTGGGTTTGGGGGCGGAAGATGATCTCTGGTCCATGGAAGAAGTTCCGGAAATCGCAGAAGAGGCCGGCGCCGAGGCAGATCTTGAGGCTGTAGTTGAGGCGGAGGTTGAAGGGTTGGAAGAGACCTTCGAGATTGCTGAAGAGACCGTTGTCCCTGAAGTTGAAGAGGCCCCTGTGCGTGAGGTTCCCGCTGCTGTTATAGCGGAGACGCCAAAGCCTCAGATGGTCCGCGAAGTCGTTATGCCGGAAGTTGTTATGCCTTCAAAAGAGGAGCTGCTAAAGGTCTTTGAAAAGACCGTGAATACGAGTGTGACCGCTTTTCTGTCAACTCTCGATATTAAGGACGTCATCCTTGCATCGCTTACACCGGCCATGAAGGAATCTGTTGAAAAGGTCCTCTGGGAAATAGCCCCGGAGCTTGCCGAAAAATTGCTGAAAGAGGTCCTCCAGGGCTCGATCGCCTCTCTTACAGGGGAAGTGGAAAAGGTCATCTGGGAGACCGTGCCTGATCTGGCAAGTACGATGATCTCGAAAGAGATCGAGAAGATCAAGTCTGAATTTTAAGTTTCATCGTAAGTATGAAAAGGGCGGGGAAGCGGTAAGGCCGAATCCCCGTTTTTCTTTATTATGGCAGAATTAGATAAAAGTTATAACCCTGAAATAACAGAAAAAAAATGGTATGAGTTTTGGATAAGCAGGGACCTGTTCACTGCCGATCCGAACGCATCGGGCGAGCCATTTACGATTGTGATCCCTCCCCCCAATGTTACGGGAACGCTTCATATGGGCCATGCCCTGAACGCGACACTTCAGGATATTCTTATCCGCTGGAAACGGATGAGCGGTTACAATGTGCTCTGGGTGCCGGGCATGGACCATGCCGGAATAGCGACGCAGAATGTTGTCGAGCGCCAGTTAGCCTCAGAGAAGATCGACCGTTATCAGCTTGGCAGGGATAAGTTCATCGAGCGGGTCTGGACATGGAGAGGTGAATACGGCGGAAGGATCATCAATCAGCTGAAAAGACTTGGTTCGTCCTGCGACTGGTCAAGGGAGCGCTTCACGCTTGATGAGGGTCTTTCAGAGGCAGTTATAGAAGTTTTTGTCAGCCTCTATGAGCAGGGGCTTATCTACCGTGATAATCGTCTGATCAACTGGTGCCCGAGATGCCATACTGCGCTTTCCGATATTGAGGTGGAGCACGAGGATGTTGACGGAAAACTCACCCATATAAGATATCCCTTTACTGACAAAAGCGGCCATATCATAGTTGCTACCACGCGTCCCGAGACCATGCTTGGAGATACGGCAGTCGCTGTAAATCCTGATGATGAGCGGTATCAGCAGGCGATCGGCAAGACGATAGACCTTCCGCTTACCAACAGGAAGATACCGATTATCGCAGATGCTTCTGTTGACCCGGCCTTTGGAACAGGTGCTGTGAAGGTGACGCCTGCGCATGACTTTAATGACGAGGCTACAGCAAAGAGGCAGACACCTGTGCTCCCTTTTATCACGGTCATTGCCCTTGACGGGAACATGACTGCTGATGCCGGGAAGAAGTATGCGGGGATGGACCGGTATACCTGCAGGAAGGCAGTAATTAAGGATCTTCAGGAAATGGAGCTGATCGAAAAGCAGGACGCATACACGCATGCGATCAGTCAGTGTTATCGCTGCAAAACGGTCATTGAGCCCCTGCCTGCCCTCCAGTGGTATGTGAAGGTGGGGCCTCTTGCAGAAAAGGCGATGGATGCGGTCCGCACAGGCAAGACGAATTTTGTGCCCAAATCCTGGGAGAATACCTATTTTGCCTGGATGGAAAATATCAGGGACTGGTGCATATCACGCCAGATCTGGTGGGGCCACAGAATACCTGCCTGGCACTGCGACTGCGGCGAGGTTATGGTCAGCCGCAAAGAGCCCGAACAATGCCGCAAATGCGGCAATATCCGGCTCAGACAGGATGATGATGTTCTTGATACCTGGTTTTCCTCTGCACTTTGGCCCTTTTCAACGCTGGGATGGCCTGAGACGACCCCTGAACTGAAGAAATATTATCCTACTGCAGTGCTGGTGACCGGATTCGATATCATCTTCTTCTGGGTAGCACGCATGATGATGATGGGCATACATTTCATGAAAGAGGTCCCGTTCAGGGATGTGTACATTCATGCCCTTGTCAGGGATGCAAGCGGCCAGAAGATGTCCAAATCAAAGGGCAATGTTATCGATCCTCTGGTTATGATGGATAAATACGGCACTGATGCCTTCAGGTTTACGCTTACGGTCTTTGCGGCCCAGGGCCGTGATGTGAAGTTCTCAGAGGAACGGGTTGAGGGATATCGCCACTTTGTGAACAAACTCTGGAATGCGTCGCGTTTTATCCTCTCAAATACAGAAGGCAGCAGGCTGTTGGCAGTTCCTGACATGAAGCGTCTTGATCTGGGCAGCAGGTGGATCGTCTCCAGACTTTCTGCGGCGTCTGATGACGTGCAGAAGGCGCTTGAAGAATACCGCTTCAATGATGCAGCAGGCTGTATGTACACATTTGTCTGGCACGAACTCTGCGACTGGTATATCGAAATGGTGAAGCCGGTGCTCTACGGCGAAGATGAGGGCAAAGAGACGGTGAAAGAGTGCCTCCTGTACGTTCTGGAAAATACACTCAGGCTGCTCCATCCCTTTATGCCGTATGTTACGGAAGAGATCTGGCAGACCATGCCTCACGAAGGTGAGAGCATCGTGAAGGCATCCTATCCCAGGGCCATACCCAGGGATATTTCTGCTGAGGTCCAGATGGAAGTGATCATGGAGACGGTCATGGCAATCAGGACCATCAGGGGTGAGCTTAACATTTCGCCATCGCTTGAACTGAGGGCAGAGGTAAAGACCCATGACGGGCATACAAAAGATATTCTTGCAGACAATCTGCTCTTTCTGAAGAAACTGAGCCGTGCGGATATCCGGAAGATCGGTGATGATGTCGAAAAACCGAAGGGTTCTTCTGTAGCGGTCAGGACGCATGTTGAGGTATATGTTCCTCTTGAAGGATTGCTCGATCTTGACCTTGAGATAGAACGGATCAATAAAGAGATGGAAAAGTTGGAAGAGACCGCAAGCTTTTTAGGCAAGAAGCTGAATAATCAAGACTTTGTCGGCAGGGCCCCAAAAGAGATTGTTGCCAAAGAAAAGGATAAGTACGAAGACTGCATGAGAAAGATGGACCGTGTTAAAGAAAATCTGCAGAAAATTCTTGACCTTAAGGGAGCAGGGGCATAATGGATATACCCTCAAGCGTTACCCAGCTTCTGAGGCACGCAATTGAGGAGGACATCGGTCATGGCGACATAACGTCATCGCTGATCATCCCTGAAGAGAGCGAGGCCAGAGCCCTCTTTATCGCAAAGGGGAATTTTGTGCTTGCAGGCTTCCCGTTCAGCAGGGAAGTTTTTCAGATTCTCGACAATAACGTGATATTCAAGACATTCCAGGCAGAGGGGGCAAAGGTCCGCAGAGGCGATGTGTTAGGAGAAGTTGCGGGGAAGACACGACTGCTCCTTGCAGGAGAACGGACGAGCCTGAACATCCTTCAGCATCTTTCCGGTATCGCTACCCTGACCGCGCAGTTTGTCGATGCCGTTGCCGGAACCAGGGCGAAGATCCTGGACACCAGAAAGACGACCCCTTGCCATAGGTTCATGGAGAAATATGCTGTTCGTATGGGGGGGGGTGTGAACCACCGGTACGGACTTTTTGACGGCATTCTGATCAAGGACAATCATATTGAAGCAGTCGGCGGCATAAAAGAAGCGGTCAGCCTTGCGAAGGCAGGCCATCACCTGGCCAGAATCGAGGTTGAGGTCGAAAACTTCAGGGACCTTGAGGATGCGCTCGAGGCAAAGGCCGACATCATCATGCTTGATAATATGACCATAGCGGACATGACCGAGGCGGTGAAGATAGTCAATGGCCGGGTGGCGCTTGAGGCCTCAGGAAATGTTACTCTCGACAATGTCCGTGAGATTGCCGAAACCGGCGTTGACATGATATCTGTCGGCGCCCTTACCCACTCCGTGACCGCCGCAGATATCAGCCTCAAGATCGTCCAGTAATGCTGTGACGTAAGAGGTGATAAAACATGAAAATTAAGGACTCGGATATTCATGATTTTTCGGTAAGGAGCGGGCGAATCCCCGAACTTGATTTTGTAGCTCAGGGCCGGACCATAGAAGAGGCAAAGGCAAATCTCAGTGAAGTTGTCAGTATCCAGTTTGCTGAGATGAAGGAGATGGGGACCTTCGACGACTATTTCGCAGAATGCGGGTTTGCAATCAAAGGCGATACAGGCGAGCCGCTGAACGAGATGATCGGCTTTGAAAAGCAGGTGTTGCAGGTTGTCTGATGCCCAGAATTGTTCCTGTTGATTGGAAGACGCTGCTGAAAATATTTGAAATGCACGGATGTGTTCGTAAACGCAAAGAAGGCTCACATTATGTCCTGACCTGTCCCGGTGCCGGAATGAGTCTTTGTCTGGAAAGTCCCCTCTTGGGAGGGGTGCCCGCCCAAGAGGGTCCGCTGAAGGAGTTAAGTCAATGAGACAGGAGGTTCCTTATGAGTAAGATGGTTGAAGTGATATTAAGAGAGTCAATGCAGTTGTCTGCTATTGAGCGTGCACATCTCGTTGATGAATTGTTGACTACCCTGGAGACTGAAAAAGACGAGGATGCGGATGCAGCTTGGGCACAAGAAGTTGAAAAAAGATCTCATGAACTTTCCAGTGGGAAGGTCCAGCCTGTTATCTGGGATGAAGTAAGGGAGCGGGCGCGCCATAGCGTGCATGGCAAAAGCAAGAATTGATATTGTTTTTCACCCGGCGGCGCTGGAAGAATACCTTGCCTCCTATGGCTGGTATTATGAAAGAGGCATGCATTTAGCCGCTGCCTTTGAGGCTGAAGTTGAGCGGTCTGTCAAGTTCATTTCTGAATCCCCGGAGAGATGGCCTGTATATAGGGAGAAGTTTCGAAGGGTTTTGGTGCGAAGATTCCCGTATTCGTTGATTTATGAAATCAAGGATCGCGGACCTGTTGTTTTGGCAGTTGCTCACGGACATAGAAAGCCCGGTTATTGGAGAAAAAGAGCTAAAAGATAGAATTATTGCGATGATGCGGTGGTATAGCCATTTTTGGTGTGTTTCACTGTGCGCCCGAAATAGACAAATATTTCACCCGACCGATATGTTTTTTCTGCATTATTTCGCACAGTTTGTGATAAAATGACCGAAATATTATAGGCATTACGAAGCGTTGGGAGGGGGAGGCTTTGGTATTGTTTTGCGCAATCAGTCGGCCTGCTAAGAAGTTCTTTCCGCTTTCCAGTTGTGCAGCGTTAGATTGTTAATATTGGAAAAATGTCTGGTGTTATTAGTGACCAGGATGAGATTGTTTGTCAGGGCAATAGCGGCAACAAGAATATCGGCATCGGATATGATTGGACCCCTTTTCCTTGAGCAGGGCGAATATATCTGCAGCTTTGATGATTGCATCATCAGTGATTGGAAGAACTCTATTCGCTAAGCAGAATCGCTGGAAGGCCTCGATCTGTTTCTCCGCCTTTTTTGCTTTTAAACCTTTGAGAATTTCATATTTTGTTATATGCGATATGGCCAGAAGATTATGTTCGCGTATGTATGCCGCTGCATTGGTTTTAACCGAGGCATGCCCTTTGAAAAGTTCTGAAAGAATGTCTGTATCAATGAGCGCCGGCAAGTGAGTCATAATGGCTCATTCTCTCGAAAAGCGGGATCTGTCTAATGAAAGCAACTCAAGCTCTTCGACGTCATTGGGCGACAGGCCGCTGTAGACATTCTCAGCTAACAAGAGGATATCAGCGGGTTTGTCTTCCTCGTCCTGAATAATGAGCTTAAGTTTTTTATGCTCGGCAAAGATCAGGGGTGATGTGGGTTTCAGAACACCTTCTTCGTATATTGCCTCAACGGTTTGTTGCATAATTCACCTCCATGCTTAAACATTAGCACAGGGGGTAAAAAGGAGGCAATGGTTTTAAAATGATCACACTTTTTTGAACAAATTTATGCAGTTTGTGATACACTAAGCGAAATTTGATCGGCAGTACGAAGCGTGAGGAGGGGGAGGCTTTGGTATTGTTTTTGCTCAGTCAGTCAGTCAGTCAGTCAGTCAGTCAGTCAGCTTCTCTTAGAAGAAATCGAAATAAACGCTTATAAAAGCGCGGCGTTCGGCAACGGATTCCGCGCTTTTTTTATTTGACGGATGGCTCAATATCTCAACAGCCGACCTACAAATCAGTTAGCAGAATTGAATGTCGAGTTAAAGAAAGATAAGGAGTGGGGATATGAAAAGAAAGACAATTTTGCGGCAAGGGGTTCAAGCTTTTTTACTGGAGCGTTACTGCTCTTCTGCCCTGACGATCTGTTTGGCTGTGGCACTCTTGCTCTGTTGCTCTGCGGTGCTATCCTTTGCCGCCACCGTCCAGCTTCCGCAATCGGGCCAAAAACAGTGCTATGACACAACTACGAATCTTGCTACGGACTGCGCCAACACTGTCGGGCAGGATGGCAATAAAAAGATGGGCGCCACATGGCCGAATCCGAGGTTCTCAGTGAGCGGCGATTGTGTGACTGACGAGCTTACCGGTCTTATCTGGTCAAAGAACGCCAACATCGGTGGGGCGCGGACATGGACAACTGCACTTGACTGGGTGGCTGCCTTGAATTCAGGAGCCGGGCTTTGCGGACAAACTGACTGGCGGCTGCCGAACATCAACGAACTGCGGAGTCTTGTTCATTCCGGGTACAACGAAGAAACATGCGGCGGAGTGCCATGCCAATACATGAGCACCTGGTTAAACAGCAAGGGTTTTTCCAATGTACAGTCAAACTACTACTGGTCGTCTACTACTGGCGCGGACTATACGAGTAAAGCGTGGTACGTTTATATGGACAGTGGCTACGTCTACTACTCCAATGAGTCGAATAACTACTATGCCTGGCCGGTGCGTGGCGGGCAATGAGAATAGTGCCACAGAGCCACAGAGCAGCAGAGCGACAAGAGAGGCAGAGCCACAGAGATACAGAACGGCAGAATCATAGAGCTACAGAGTGCAGCCAACAGAACAAGAGAACAGCAGAGGAATAGAAAATGAGAACGGAAGGGCAACGGTTAATGAACGGATTTATTTTTAAGGTTTTGCTGAAAGCTCCAGAGGAGTTTGCCGACTTCATGTGTAAGATTTTCGACAGGTGTGATGTCAGTGGTGCTATAGCCAATCTCTTTGGCAAATTCAAGGAGGTATTGGGCTTCGGCAAGGGAGCCTCTGGCTATGTCAATAAAGCGTATAAACTCCTTGTTGCTTTCCCTGCTATACCCTTCGACGATATTTGTCGGAATAGAGAGCGTAGCCCGTCGCAACTGGCTGGTAATGCCAAACTGTTCATGACGGGGAAAGGCTTCGGTAATTCGGTACACGGCAATGGCCAGTTCATGGGCCTTTTGCCAGACAATCAGCTTCTTGTGGGTAGACATGGAGCACTATAGCATGATACTGAGCAGAGCAACAATTGATTTCCGTGCTGCCGATGCTTCAAGAAAACTATTTTACTTTTTTATAGACAGACCGTCGGTGTTCGACCCCATACAGTGTAATCGTTCCGTTTCTATGATCAACCCAGTAAAGAACCCTGTAACTGCCGATGCGGTATTTCTGGAGTCCTTTGAGATCATTAGGCATATATTTCAACGGATGGTTCAGAAGCTCAGGGTGCAGAGAAAGCCACTCAATCTTTTTGATAATTCTTGCAGCAGCATGTTGGTCGAGTGCCTGAATATTCTGATCGAATTCAGGCGTTGTTTCTACTTGATACAAAGGTCTTTTTTAAGACTTGCAAGCGAACGGGTCTTTCCGTCCGCATGGCTTTTGCGGGCGCGCCGCATTTTTTGTAGAAAAGTCTCATCGCTTGAAAGAAAAAAATCATCCATTTCGTCTTCTACTTCTTCAAAGGCTTTGGCGGCCCTGGATATTTTATTGAGCAGGGACACAGGAACTTCAATAGTTTTGGTCATACGGCACCTCCATGTTTTAACCATACCACAGGGGGAGAGACTGAGGCAATTGCTTTGCATATCTATCACACTGTTTTTAGCAATGGAGGCGACTATATGAATAAGTTATCTATGTCCGAGGCTCTGCGGCTGTCAACTATGGCTCTGCGGTTCTGTAGTTCTATGGCGCTGATGCGGTTCTGTAGCTCTATTGCACTGTTGCTGCTCTGTGGCTCTATTACCCTATCTTTCGCCGCTCCTGCGCCTGTGTTTAAGACTGGTCAGGCGACGCCATATTATACGGGTGATGATGGAACTCTTCAGCGTGGCGTGGCATGGCCTACTAATTCACGTTTTACAAGCAACACTGACGGCACAGTGACCGATAATCTTACGGGCCTGGTCTGGCTGAAGGATGCGAACTGCCTGGAGTCAGTGGGAGGAATAGCCAAGAGCAGTGGCTATCTAACGTGGCAGAATGCATTAACATGGAGCAATAACCTTGCAAGTGGCAAATGCGGACTGAGCGATGGCTCCACATCAGGACAATGGCGTCTGCCAAGCCGGGAAGAACTTGCAAGTCTGGTTGATTTTGCATATTACAACCCTGCGCTTTCCAATACAACTGGCACAGGCAAATGGATGCAAGGAAATCCCTTTGACAATGTGCAGTCCTCCGCCTATTGGACGGCTACTACCTTCGCCTACGCGAACTTTGCGAATCGCGCGTGGTACGTCCATATGAGCATTGGCAGCGTGAGCGCCAACTATAAGACGGGTGGCGGCTACGTTTGGCCAGTGCGTGGCGGACAGTCTGGGTCATTGATTTCAGGGACAGTCACCGCGAACGGAGCCGGAGTCAACAACGTTACAATGACGCTAAGCGGTGCAATTTCTCAAACAACTATAACGGTCTCCGATGGAACTTATTCCTTCTCCGGACTTCCGGACGGCACTTATACTATAACTCCGAGTCTTGCTGGCTACGCTTTCAGCCCTTCCTCCCAAACAGTAAACATTGCTGGAGCAAGCGTCCCAGGTCAAGATTTTGAGGGCATGACTTTTGCGTATTCACCGGAGGTCTTACTGTCGAAAATAGATATCGACAATTCAGGACTTGCTGGTGGCACTTTTATTATTCATTTTTTGGAGAAGTTTAAGACCGGTAACTTTACGATTACATTTACCCCTTTCTTTGGCGGGACAGCTCAGACTTACGACGCAGGCACGATCTTTGATAGTGACGTAATCATCCCATTGACAGGAACGACAGATCAGAAGATATGCGTTAAAATCTCTTCACCCGGACTGCTTGATTTTAATATCTGCAGCGCCGGAGACCAGATACTCGGCCGTGCTTCAGATTCGCTTATGGCATCAAAGCGTCTTTCAGAGACCAAGACAAATTCTTCCGATGTCTTGAACAACTTCCCTAATCAGGTAGAACTGCACAATGAAAGTAATACTACACAGACTGACGTTGATTCGGGCCTACTCCTGACCCACAGGATAACTGACTTTGACCGTATCATCGGCAAAGACTTCCTTGGAATGGAAAGAGGCATAAATACGACATGGGATGCGTCTGACTATGTAAATTCTGTTGACAAAGGTGACAGCGGACGTATTCCTCTGCTCCTTATACATGGCTGGCAGGGAGACAATGGTCTCCGTGAGCCTGCTGTCCTTGCACTTTGGGAGAACTCTGAGCTTCAGTATTGGCAGCATTTCCTGGACTACTATCTAACTTCAACAGAGCTTCAGGCGAAATACCACGTATATCTTTATCATTACCCGAGCTACAAGCACATTACCTATAATGCAAAGATGCTGAATGAACTGCTGAACACTGTCAAGGCGGACAAACCTGATTCAGACCTCGGAGCGGGCCTCAATGATTCTGCCAAAGGCGTAACTATTTTGGCACACTCTATGGGCGGACTTCTATCAAGGGCGCTTGTCGAAGAGTATGGCGACACTCCGGGCATTACGCCTGCCCTTGGCCCTGCGGCAGCAAGTCTGAGAAAGCTTATTACGCTTGATACGCCGCACCACGGTTCTTTCCTAACTCATCCTGAACTGGATGTATTGTTTGGGCTGTCGCCGAACGGCTGGGTCAAGGACCTTGAAACGCAGGGAGCAGCCGACCTGAATTGGGATAACTTTGACAACCATTTTCCTAACTCAGATATTTATACAAACAATGCGGTAAGGTGGGATACGACAAAGATCAACACGGATGGATTTGATACGATTTATTGGAACAAATACTGCCCAGGCGGAAACTGTCCTGGAACCTTTAATCCCTGGCTTACCTGGCTGAATAATTCTTTTGCCTCAGTGTATGGCAATTACATGGACAAGTATGTTTTCTATAACGCCTGGAATGTTGATAGCGCATCAGCATTTAACAGTATTGCGGACCTTGATTTTATTAATAACGGCAAATATTCAGTCCCCACAGAGGCTGTCGGAATGAAAGGCTTTGCAGGCGGAGGGGCAGAGCCTGTGACGAGTTCACTCTTCAGTGACAAGGCCTATGCCAATTCTGTATTTTATCCGGGTGAGAATACTTATCCTACGTGCCCTTCCGGTAATTGCGGCAAAACAGTTATTTATAATAATAACAACGTTCCATTTATACGGTACTCTGACGGAGCAGACCACCCCTATCGCATACCCTATCGCATCTTCTGGGATTATGACCACGAGAAAATGCTTAACGGGGTTTACAGCAGCAACGTCGGAGACTGGGACAAATACATAAAGAATAACGCTGCATCGATGTCGCAGGACACCGCATTTACAAGTAATCAGGCTGAATACATACAATCTGCCCTTGGGATAGCAGGCAGGTCTATAGATTACTCGACATCTGTATTTAATCCGCTTAAAAATGAGCCTGTCTTTATTGTCCTGCAAAAGGACCTGCTGGAACTAAAGACGCTTCAGATATTGGCAACGTTCAGTGGCACAGGGTTTGGCGCTGTAAGGACCATACAGCCTGGCATATCCTGCGACTACCAGATTGCAGGTTACGATTGTGATGAACCTTATGCAGCCGGAACGGTTGTAACCCTTACTGCTGAAGCAGCACCCGGGTATACCTTCACGAGATGGGAAGGAGATTGCACCGGGATTAATCCGACAATAGTTGTTACAATGAACGGCGATAAGCTTTGCTCAGCAGTCTTTGACGACATAGCACCACCGGTTGTAGCAATCACCAACTATCCGGTCAATCCAACAAGCAGCACTTCTGCAACGTTCAGCTATTCATCATCCGAGGCTAATTCGACTTTTGAGTGCAGCCTCGATAGCGCAGACTATACGCAGTGCGCTGTGCTTGGTATTCAATATCCAAATCTGATGCCGGGAAACCACACCTTCTCAGTCAGGGCGACAGACTCTGCAGGCAATGTCAGTTCGCCCGCCAGTTTTTCATGGCTCATAACTATGGCTAAAGTAACCGTCCTTACTCCAAACGGCGGAGAGAAAATAGCCACAGGATCAACCTATCAGATCACCTGGGGCGCTCCTTCCGAAGCAACAAAGTTTACGCTTCAATATTCCATCAATAACGGAATAGCCTGGAAGATAATCGCAAACAATGTCACAGGGAACAGCTTTAACTGGACCGTTCCTGCCCAGACAGCCAACAAAACAGGCTGTCTTATACAGATTACCGGCTATAATGTGGTCAACAGTTTTGTTGGTGTAGACCAGTCGAACGCTGTATTCAGGATGGAGGTTATAAAGCTTAATTCGCCCAATGGAGGAGAGAGCTGGAACTCTGGGACGGTGCATCCGATAACCTGGACGACCGGCGCGAGCATTAAGCCGATTGCAAAGGTAAATCTCTACTATAAGATCGACGCAACGGGGTATAAGTTGATTACCTCATTCACCGGTACAAATCCGGGGACATACAACTGGACAGTGCCGACAGTTACAGCCAACAAGCTTGCCTCGAAGGTGAAGGTAGAGCTGCAATATACAGGGATAACGGCAAAGGGCAATGACCTCAATGATGCCAATTTCACGATCAAGCCTGCCGGAGCACCTGTGCAGAACTCAGTGGCGGGGGAATCTTCTGAGTATCTGATCCAGAGGGTATGGTCAATGGATATGGGCATAGGGGTGACGGAGGCTGTGATGAATATGGCCGATGAATCACTCACGAAAGAGATCAGCACCAAAGACGGAAAAATGCTTGTCTGGACAGAGCCGGAAAACAGTGCCATTGGGGTAGGTATTAAGTCAGGAATCTCCCCAGAGACTTTGAGCGGCGAATACCTGACTGCCTTGTATGGGGAGGATCTTATTACCCTCAATCTTGATCGTATTCCTCACACGATTACTGACGGACATCTGACCATAACAACGGACAGGGGCAGTTACAGAGGCTTGGTCAGGGAAGATGGAAGCATATTTACTATCACTGGGGCGCAAGATTCCGGCATCTTTGGCATAGGCATGAAAAAGACAGCGGCCTCTTTGATTAATGGCACATACCGGATAAGTGAGCTGAGCAGAGAAGGAGAGGGCGCCTCTGTTAAGACAAAAGAGATGACCTTTGATGGAAACGGGGGTTACACCCTCTCGGATGGGGCAGTGATCGTTACAGGAACCTATGAGCCAACGGCAGAGGGGACCTTTGAGACCTCGGAGGGTGATACGATTATCGTAAGTGAGGACGGTGAGGTTATCACGATAATAGGTCTGTCTAACAGTGAGACAAGACTTGCCATAGGAATAAAGAAGAAGTAGGCATAACGGTAGACGGCGGGGCCTGTTGCGCCCCGCCTGTCCGATTCGATATCATCAATTTTCTATTCATCAAAAAATCTCCCCTATCCCTTCTTTGCCAAAGAGGGTAATTTTAACATCACTGAAGCTTTACCCTAAACCGTTAACCCTTCAGTGAACAGGCAGTGAGAGAGCAGAAGGATTCCCGACGCGCTTCGCTTGAGAGAATGAAAGAAAAATGCAAGGTTTCGTAATTTTGTCATTCCGGCTTGCCTGTGCCCGATGTTTGGCGGCTCCGTCCGGCCTACTGATAGGTATCCGGAATCTATTTTCATCACTTCAGTGCACTAAAGAGTTACCAAAATCTGTAAGGCTTCAGTGAATAGGGGTAATTATCATAAACCTAAAAACAGCGATTGGAAGGGCAAATTTGGTATAACATTCTGAAAGCACAGGAGAAAAGTCCAAAGGGGGTTATCACCAAATGGGTGAGGCAAAAAGGAGATCAAGGGCGATTCAAACAGAGGTATCAAAGGC
>JACRHC010000086.1 GCA_016217675.1 Nitrospirota bacterium | reverse complement strand
CCGAAAGGGACTCTATGTACATGAACAATGAGCAAGTGAGGATGTTCAAGTGAGAACGATAAATGTTGTCGGGAGAAAATATCCCTCAAATTTGGGGAAAGTGCTCATTTGAAAATGTTCGTGCAACAGACTCTCAAAAGGCATAATATGACAGATAGAAAACCAATTCCATGCGGATCAGAAGAAACGGCGATATTATTAGGGCAGCAACATGCTCTGATTAAAATATTATCAGTCGTAATTACTTTTTTATTTTGGTCTACTATTACCATTTTTATTCTTGTTTTGCATCTTTTGAATTTGATTTCGTTGATGCCTTATATAAAACAATTGAATCTGGTTCTGAGTATTTTCGGTTTATCTCCATTTCTTCTGACGATCCTAACACGGCGCGGAGTTCAAAAACTTTGTTCTTTATATATCGCAAACTACACAAAAAAACACTGCAAAGAAATTGAATAATAAAACCCGAACAGTTAACACATCAAGCAGACGGGGGATTCGCCTCTTTATTTTTTCATTCATGGTTGTTGCCCCCGCTGCTTATGTTGGTCGTTCTGCATAATATATAATGACAAATATAACGACATCAAAAGAAATAATTCCATGGATTTGCCATATCTGCGGCAACCAATTTGAAACCCGAAGCGGCGGCATATGCTCAAAATGCAACAAGGCGACATGCAGGAGACATTTAAAGCAAATGGGAGAAAAACTGAAAATAGAATCTACATGGGTCTGCGACAGTTGTTTATCTAAATGACAAAGCAAAGCCGGAAGCCTTAAGGGTCAGGTCTACTTTACAGGTCATGAAGCAATGCTACCTGAGAGAAATTGAACAGCAGTTGAGAGACAGGGAGGTTATAAGATGAGCGATTCAATGACGTATAAAGGCTATATTGGCACGGTTTACTACAGAGAAGAAGACGAGGTTTTTCACGGCAAGATAGAAGCCATAAACGACCTTATCATGTTTGAAGGAACAAGCGTTAAGGCGCTTAAGAAGGCGTTCCATGAGGCGGTTGATGATTACCTTGAGACATGCAGGGAGATGTGCCGGGAGCCGCAGAAACCCTTTAAGGGCAGCTTCAATGTAAGGATACCCTCAGACCTGCACAGGAAGGCAGCGGCAAAGGCTACAATGATGGGCGTGTCCCTGAATCAACTCGTACAGAAGGCACTTGAAGAAAAGGTAGCCGTCTAAGCATGGCTCCCTCATGTATCAATCTCTCATATCGCAATTGAAAGATATTTCGCCGAACGCAATCATGATTTGTTAGATAATCCAAAACGAGCGGGAAAGAGAATATGGGGTGAGGAAGTAGTGTGCCCGATCTTCAAGGAAAACAACAATTGTAAAGATTCCAAATATCGGCAAAATGGTATAATTTGCGTAGAAAGGAAAACTAATGCCGACAATCTCAATGTTCTTCGGAATTCTTATTTCGATTTTTTATGAGGACAACCAGCAACACCATACACCGCACATCCATGCGCGATATCAGGGGCAAAAGGCTTCAATAGCCATTGACGACGGTCGTCTTCTTGCCGGAGATTTTCCGCCTCGCCAACTTCGGATGGTGCAAGTTTGGATTGACATACATAAGGACGAACTCATGGCAGATTGGGAACTCGCCGTTGCCGGTGATGAACCGTTTCGTATCGCGCCACTTCAATAAAGGAGGATATTATGGAGGCATTACTTGATGTCATCAGTGTAAAAACTCGTGATGACTACACCTTGGAGCTCGTTTTCGAGAATGGGGATAAACGTATATTCGACATGAAGCCCTTTTTTGATAAAAAGCCCTTTATCAAACTCCTCAACTCTCCGTTATTCTTCAAGGCGTCTGTTCAATATGGCACTGTAATTTGGCCAGGGAATATAGATATTGCACCGGAGACGCTCTGGACCCGATCCGTGCAGGCCTAACATAACCCGTTTCTAATTATGGATAACGCAACTATAATACTAATTTTATCCAATATATATACAGAGCGCCTTTTCCGCATTCCGGTGTGAATTGCCGGGTGCTTTAGGAGTTTTGAAAATACTGACAGAAGCTGCTCAACAAAAACGCAACGGTCATCCATTCTTCTTTGGCAGGACCTTTACATCCACGGTCATGCCGGGCTTAAGAGAGGTCTTGTCCTCAAGCCGTATCTTTACCTGCACCACCTTCATATCGAGATTCTTTGCCTGGTCATTCGGTTTTACCTTTCTGATGCCGGCATAATCCGATATCTCCTCGACCCTGCCTCTGAAGACCTCCCCTGCAAAGGTATCTGATCTGATCTCAGCCCGGTCGCCAGGGTGGACCATGCCGATATCTGTTTCATCCACCTCGGCGTTGATCCGCAACTGCGCAATATCAGCGACAGCGGCAAGGGCCTTGTCCTTGGTGACGCTTTCGCCTTCCTGAAAATATTTTCTGATAACCTTGCCTGCAATCGGAGCGGTGATATAGGTCTTTTCAAGCAGTTTGCGATAATACTGCGCTGCTGCTTTGGCCCTGCCGATCTCTTCCTCATAGAGCCCGATCGTCTCTTTCTTCGGCCCCTTCTCAAGCAGGGTCTTTGTCTCTTCGGCCTTCTTAACGGCGGATATCGCTACCTTGAGATTTCTCTCCTTTTCCTCTAACTGTTCCCGTGGGATATACCCTTTTACAAAGAGCAGACTGTGGCGGTCACGGCTTGCTCTTTCGAACTCCATCGCAGCCTTTGCGCTTTCCAAAGACGCGGCAGCCTCTTTAATCTCTTCCTCGCGTGAGCCTGAGGCTATCTCCTTCAGCTTTGATCCTGCCACAGAAAGTTCTGCCTCTGACTCCCGGAGCTTTGCTTTGATGTCACTGTTGGCCATCATGGCGATAAGGTCTCCCTTATTGACAATATCGCCTTCCTTGACCGGAAACGACTCTATTCTCCCTTCCAGTTCACTGCTCAGTTCCACCTCGAAACCCGGCAATACCTCTACCTTGCCCTCGGCTGCGGCGTACCGCTCCGTTGGCGGATTCGCAACATCTTTTCTGGCATCAGACCCTGATGAAAAAAGATATCCCATGGCAGCCAGGACGACCAGCCCAATGATGAATGCAAACTTGCGTCTCATTCTTTGATCCTCCCGTCTTCAAGAAATATTACCCTGTCTGCAGCAGCCTCTGCCTTGGGGTCATGGCTGACAACAGCCACGGCCTTGTTCTGTTCGGCAGCATGTCTTTTAAGCAGTTCAAGGACTTCCCTGCCACGTTTTGAATCAAGGTTGGCGGTCGGCTCATCGGCGAGTATGATCGGCGGGTCTCCCACCAGTGCCCGGGCAAAGGCTATGCGCTGCTTCTGTCCGCCGCTTAGGTCAGCAGGATAAAAATCCGTCCGGTCTGACAGGCCGACCTTTTCAAGCAGTCTTAGTGCCTCGGCCCTGAGGGTCTTTTTCTCATGGCCCTTCATCCTCAGCAGCAGTTCGATATTCTCTGCTGCGGTGAGGGAGGGGAAGAGATTGAAAGATTGAAAGACAAAGCCGAAATGTTTTTTACGGATATCAGGCAGTGTGGCCTCCTGTAGATGGTCCACTACCGTGCCGTCTATCCTTATCTCGCCAGCAGTAGGGCGCAGGATGCAGCCCATCATCGAAAGAAGCGTGGTCTTTCCTGAGCCGGAAGGCCCCATTAAAAGCAGCAGCTCTCCCCTTCGAAGATCAAGAGAGACCGACTCTACAGCCGGCACTTCGTTTCTGCCCTCGCGATAGGTTTTGCTTACGCTGCGCAGTTGAAGGATTGTTCCCATCTTACCCCCTGAAGACCATCACGGGGTCGAGGGTCTTGATCTTTCTAACGGAGAAGTAAGCCGAAGACAGACAGCTTGCGCTTATGATAATAAAGACACCGGCTATCAGGAGCGGACTCAGGTACAGGGGAACGCCTGCTGCCTCGATGGAGTGGCGCGACATCAGCATGACTGCCGTGCCCAGCGCGTAACCGGCAACAGCGCTGATAAGAGCCTGACTGAAGATGGTCTTGTAGATTTCCTCATTTTTTGCTCCCATTGCCTTGAGTGTTCCGTATTCCTTCATATGCTGGACTGTATTTGCGTAGATGGTCTGGCCCACGATGGCCCCGCCGATCATCAGGCCAAGAAGCGCGGTAAGAAAAAAGCTCATGCCTATCCCTGTCTGTATCGTCCAATACCTGACTGTCCGCATCACAAATTCCTCGCTGGTCATCACGTCATTGTCCCTAAGCAGGGTTCTGAGAGACCCGACGACATCGTCTTTTTTCGTTCTGTCTTTGAGTTTCGCAAGGATATAGGAAGTGACGCCCGGCTTGACCCAGCCTATCGGCAGGTCCTGAGCCTGCGCATAGGACATGAAGAGTACTGGCGCAGTCGTAAAGCTTCGTATGTCCTGAGACACTCCAACCAGTCTGAACCTCGACTGGCTTAACTCCCACAGAGAGTCGGGCTTCAGGCTTCCAAGCCGTTTCTCCGACGTCTTGTCCAGTATCATATACCTTCCGCCTTTGACGTCCGAGGCCCGCCCTGCGATCATCGACCAGGGCGCGCCGATACCCTTGTCAGGATTAAAGCCCACGATCTGAACCTGCTCCTGTCCGCCGTTGGCCAGTTTTAAAAACCCCCAGGTAAGGACGAGCGGCTCTGCCCAGAGCACGTCGGCAAGGGACTCGACCCTGTTTTTTCTTGATTCAGGAAAAGTGTTTGCGAAATCGAAGCTCTGGATGTTCTTCGAGGCTATCCAGATATCGGCATCGTTATGCCTGATGATGTCGGTGGCGCTGCGCATCATGCCAAGATAGATACCTACCTCAGTCAGCACGAGGATGGTGGAGAAGACAATGCCAACGACCGTGACAAAGAATCTGCCTTTTTCGTGGTACAGCGTCTTCCATGCCAGCCAAAACATTATTTCTTCAGCCTCAGACCTTCAAGCGCCAGATCAAGGCTCTGCAGCAGCATCTGCTCCAGTTCCATGCCGACGATCTCCTCGCGGTAGATTGGGTCCTGCTCGTAGGCCATAATGATCCCGTTGATCGTGGCCCAGAGGATGTTGGCCACTGCCCAGGCGTCCACCTTCCGGTAGCAGCCGGCTTCGATGCCCTCCTGCACGAGGTCCCTGACAATACCGAGGCACTCCCGAGCGGCCTCCATACACCCCCTGAGTGCTTCCTCAGGTACGCGGGAGCGCATGTCAGGCTGGCTGCTGAGGAACATGATGCGGAAGTATTTCCTGTTTCTTTTAAAAAAATGATAATAGGCCATGAAGGCGCTCTCGACGAACTCGTTGCCGCCGGGGGGGCGCTTTTTGAGGACCTCGAACTCCTTCCTCAGCCTCTGCATCCCCTCTGCCATGACCGAGATATAGAGCTCTTCCTTGCTTTTGAAATAGAGGTATATCGTCCCTTTTGCAAGCCCACACCGGTCGGCTATTTCATCGATCGTGGCGCTCATGAAACCCTTTGCAAAGAAGACCTCACGCGCAGCTTTGATAATGGCTTTCCTGCGTGCCAACTGCTCGTTTTTCCGCCGCTCTGTCTTTTTGTTATGACCAGTATTCATATAATGACTGTTGGTCATTATAATTGGGACGGATTTGATTGTCAAGCTCATGGCCGGAACCGAATGATCTTCCCTTGACATGCAAAACCGGAATTATCTATACTGCTGCCATGTTTTACACAGGTCTGTTGACAGCGCGAGTAATTCTTAAGAGGGCGTGGCATATCAATGCCGTGGCCGGGAGGAGTTTCTATTAGCTGTTAGCAGAAGTCATAGAGAATATCCTGAAGGCCACGGAATAAACCCCGTGGCCTTTTTGTTTTTGGAGGTGTGAAGTGAGATGGGATGCTGACAGATACGACCGGGCTAAGGCTCCACAGATCGAGGCCGGGAAGGAACTTACAATAATGGCCGGCATACGTGAAAACGATTCAGTGCTTGATATCGGCTGCGGCACCGGCAAGCTCACGCTCGAACTCTCACGCCTTGCATCACGAGGTGAAGTAGTCGGCATTGACCCGTCCGAAGAGATGCAGCGTAAGGCGCAGGAAGTATCGGCGGAAGCCGGCAATATCAGGTTTATGGAAATAGCGGCTGAGTCGATGGATTTTACCGAACAATTCGACCTTGCATTTTCCAACTCTGCCCTCCAGTGGGTAAAGGACCAGCCGCAGGCCCTTGATAGAACTCACCGGGCGCTGAAACCAGGAGGGAGAATTGCCTTTCAGCTTCCAACGAAGAATTTCTGCAGAGAGTTCTTTGAGTATACCGAAAAGGCAATTGCTCTTTTGAAATTCGAGCGGTTCTATGGAGATATGGAGTTGCCCTGGTATCTTCCTTCAAAAGAGGAGTATGAGCACCTTCTTGGTGCTGCCGGATTCAGTGCGGTCAATGTCTTTTACCGGGACTACCGGATCTCGTTTGAAAGCATTGGCGAGATTATGGACTGGTGGTCTTCTGCGGGTCTTCGTCCCTATCTTGCCGCGCTGCCTGATAAAGAGCAGGGGTATTTCAGCTATGCAGTCGGAATGCAGTACGAGCAGAACTGGACAGGGAAGAAATATGAATTCAATTTTCGCAGGCTTTTTGCCTTTGCAGAAAAGGAGAAATAAGATATGGAGACGAAGAAATCTATTGATGCTCAGGGTCAGGCGGTTACTCATTATCGCAGGTCTGATCTGTCGTTACGGGCAGCAGTGCCGGGGGCGAAGATGTGGGCAGTCGGTCTCGAAAAAAGCATGTTGACCTATTTTGAGATGGAGGGGAATACCGCCTTTCCGGAACATAGTCATGAATCTGAGCAGATCACCATGGTGCTTGAAGGCGAACTGACCTTTATTGTTGATGCCAGACATATTACGGTAAGGCCGGGCGAGGTGATTGCAATTCCTTCAAATGTCGTGCATTGCGTATCCACGGGAACTGCCCCCTGCAAGGCGGTTGATGCCTGGTCACCCGTGAGAAAGGAATACCTATGATGGCGTGGTCAGCAGGTTCAGGTGAAGGTTGGTGAGCGCGGTGATTGCGACGAGCCCCTTTTTATCGATGACAAATGTTTCTCCTGAGCGCAATATGTGGTCCTCAGGGTCGCTCGGCTGCGTCAGGCAACTCGTTCCTTTTGTACACAGGACCGTAATTCCTCTGCCGTCGCCGTCTATCAGGAGCATTGCTCCGCTGCGCATCTTGGCTGCAGGGTTGTCCCCTGCGGCTGTGTCGATTAATACTGATGGGGAGGACTGCGTCCCGGACCGTATGCGGTATTTTCTCTGTTTCATGGTAATAGTCTATCGTTGCGTATCGAGAAAAAACAGATGCAGAAATTCGCTATTGTTTGCATAACAGTTCTGCATTGAGGGAACTGTTATGCCTTGCGGACGAGGGAATTGCATCTGGTAATTGGTGCTTCGGTCATATACCATTTAGTGGTATCCGATCATAACAGGGAGGCTGCTCATGAAAGAGATGACGCTTTATGAAAAGGTGGCAAATGATATGTCACACCTGATCGATTCGGGGACCTTCAGCCCCGGAGACCGCATTCCGTCTGTGCGCAGTCTTAACAGGCAGATGCGTGTGAGCATTGCTACAGTCATGGAGGCATACCGCCTGCTTGAAGACAAGGGGCTGATCGAATGCCGCCCCCAGTCCGGATATTACGTGCTCTCGGCCACGCCCCGCAAGGGTGCTGAAATAGAACTGTCCAAGCCATCATCGAGGCCGTCAACGGTGACTGTCAGTGACCTTGTGATGATGATCCTCAAAGACAGCGGCAACCCAAAGCTTGTTCAGCTCGGTGCTGCCGTCCCTAATCCAGAGCTGCTGCCGGCAGACAGGATTAACCGGGCCATGGCAGCAGTCACGCGGCGCCACGGGATAAAGAACATTTCGTATGAATTCGTGGCGGGATATGACGGGCTCAGAACACAGATTGCCCGCCGCGCCCTTACCGCAGGCTATACGATCACGCCTGATGACGTCATCATCACCTCCGGGTGTCAGGAGGCGATAGTCCTTGCTTTAAGGGTGATCTGCAGGCCGGGGGACACGGTGGCGGTTGAATCGCCGACCTATTACAATTTTCTCCAGGCCATCGAGATGATGGGACTGAAGGCGCTCGAAATACCGACCCATCCGCGTGACGGGATCTCTGTAGATACGCTCAGATATGCCATCGAGCATAATCGGATAAGCGCATGCCTCTGCATCACGAGCTTTAACAACCCTCTGGGCAGCTGCATGCCGGACCTGAAAAAGAAGGAGTTGGTAGATTTGCTTGCGTCCCATGATATCCCTCTCATTGAAGACGATATCTACGGCGACATTTCCTTCTCAGGCCAAAGGCCAAAGGCTGCCAAGGCCTTTGACAAAAAGGATAATGTTATTTTGTGCTCTTCCTTCTCAAAAACGATAGCGCCGGGGTACCGTATCGGCTGGACAGCTCCGGGGCGCTTCAGACGTGAGATCGAGCGGATGAAATCCGTGACCAATCTGGCAGCGGCCACTCCGCAGCAGTTGGCCCTTGCCGAATTTCTGGCAAACGGAGGCTATGACCATCATCTGAGAAAGATAAGGAGGATCTATGCCCGGCATGTCCATCTGATGTCTGAATCGGTCATCAGGCATTTTCCTGAAGGCACAAAGGTCTCACGACCTGCCGGAGGGTACGTCCTCTGGGTTGAGCTCCCAGGGGGGATTGATTGCCTTGAAATGTATGAAAGGGCGGTAAAGAAAGGAATCAGTTTTGCGCCCGGACCCATATTTTCGCCGCGACAGAAATACCGACACTTCCTGCGCCTTAATGCCGCGACATGGACGGATGATGTTCAGGCCGCGATAAAGACCTTGGGGGCAATGGCAGGGAGAAAGGCGAGATGAAAACAGTTGTAATGTGAGCATGATAAAAGAGGGAGAAACGATGACACAGACCTGTGAACTTAAGGCGATGGGCCGGGCTGAAGGAGCAAGCCTTGTCGGTGTTGCCGATCTTTCGGAATTCAAAAAAGGATGGAAGGTGATCCCTGACGACCTGCTTAAACCTTATTCTGTCGCCATATCTGTTGCCGTGCATCTGAATGACGAAATCCTGGATGTTATAACAGATGGTCCTACGATTGCATACGCGCAGCATTATCGCGAGATTAATGCCAAACTGGATAACATCACGGCCTCTCTTGTCGATTGGATAAAACAACGGGGCTTTACTGCGGAAGCAGTTCCCGCATCCTTTATAACAGATGAGGTCAACCTGTTGGGCAATGTTTCACACAAGGCAGTTGCGCGCATGGCAGGGATCGGATGGCAGGGAAAAAGTCTTCTGATCGTCAGTCCGCAATATGGTCCGCGCATAAGGCTTGCAACGGTGCTTACAGACATGCCGCTTGTCCCTGACATGCCTTTGAAAAACCGTTGCGGCAAATGCGTTGAATGCACGAAAGCCTGTCCTGCATCTGCAATAAAGAACGTTTTGGCAGACGACAGATATGAAAGTCGGGACGAGGCGTTGCAGTTCAGCCGGTGCGCTGACAAGACCATCGAATTCAAGGCCAGGGCCGGAATCGGTGCCCGCATATGCGGCGTCTGCGTAAAGGTCTGCCCTTTCGGGAAGAAGAAGCCGCAGCAATAATATCGCCGGATTGGCATGTAGGAAAAGTCGGGACAGTCCCTGTCGGGGAGTTCAGACATAGCAGGAGGATAGTGAAAATGGAGAAATCTGCATGGGTGGAGGAATTTGCAGGATCGGTTGTTGTCTGCAGTCCTGAGGGCATCATACTTGAGATGAATGACAAGGCAATCAGGACGTTTGAGAAGTCGGGAGGGGCAAAGCTTATCGGCTCGAATCTTCTGGACTGCCACCCTGAGCCGTCCCGGTCAAAACTTATAGAATTGATGGAACAGCGAAGGACGAATATTTATACCATCGAAAAAAACGGGGTCAAGAAGTTTATTTATCAGAGCCCCTGGTATCTGAAGGGCGAATATCGCGGTTTTATCGAGATGGTGATAGAGGTCCCGGCCACCATGCCGCACTTTATCAGAGATGCTTCTTTATAGTAAAACTGAAGGATGAATATATGGATATTGAACTTTCGGATGACGTTGAAAATATTTCCTGGGGAGAACTTGCAAGAGTTATCGAACTGGCACCTCTTGGCAAGAGGGATATTGTAAAGCTCGAAACAGCGTTTCGTAACAGCGAAATGCGCTGTTTTGCATATCATGATGAAAAGCTGATAGGAGCAGGGCGAGGTATTTCGGACGGGGCCTTGCGTGCGGCTATTTACGATGTGGTCGTCCTTCCGCAATACCAGGGAAAAGGCATAGGGACCATGATCATGGAGTATCTGCTTGAGAGGGCAAATGCCGAGATTATCATGCTTTTTGCGAACCCCGGCAAAGAACCCTTCTATAGCAGGTTAGGGTTCCGGAAGATGAAGACTGCCATGGCGATTGTGGATAATCCGGAATTGCTGCGAGCAAAGGGAATGATCGAATGAACACACTGTTTGCATGAAATGAGAGGCTGCTGAACAATGAACCATGATGAGCAGAAACAAAAGGTAAAGGCCGCCTTTGACATGGCTGGTGAAGGCTACGATTGTCCCGGTCTGCGTTTCTTTGCCGAAAGCGCGGCATGGTTGATCGGTAATTTAAAGTTAAACGGCAATGAGAACCTGCTTGATGTTGCTACCGGGACCGGGCATGTGGCAATAGCCGCTGTCCGGCAACTGAAGAGGGGGCATGTAACCGGCATCGACATATCAGAGAAGATGTTGCAGAGGGCCATAAGCAAGGCGCATGACATGAATTTGCAAAATGCGACATTCAAGCGCTGCGATATTGAAGATATGGGCCTTGAAAATAATACCTTCGATGCTGCCTGCTGTGCCTTTGGCCTCTTCTTTTTGCCGGACATGGAGAACGGTTTAGCCTGTATTTCAAAGGTCCTCAAGCCCGGCGGGAGGCTTGCCATAACGAGTTTTACACCCACGTTAATGATGCCTCTGAGAAAAATGTTGATAGACAGGATTAAAGGGTATGGAGTTGAAGAGCCGAAACTTTCGTGGACGCGGCTGGACAGTCCGGATAAAATCAGGGTCCGTCTGGGCAGCGCTGGTTACCGGGACATTCATATCCAAACAAGACAGATGGGGTATTATTTAACAGGCAGCCTGGAATGGCGGGATGTTCTGTGGAACAGCGGTTATCGCGGTTTGTTTAGCGGGCTTTCCGAAAAAGATTTGACGCGGTTTATGGATGAGCATTTAAAAGAGGTGGACAACATTGCTGACGAAAAAGGCATCTGGCTTGAAGTCGAAGTTTTGTTGGCAACGGCCGTTACACCACTCGAACGGTAAATCATAGAACAGGAGGCAGTAATGAAAAAGTTTATGTTGTTTGCAGGATTGATTTTTGTTTTTATGGCAGCGGGCAGTTTGAAAAGTAAGTAGGCGGTTTTGGGAGAAGAGGCAGATTGTGAGGTAGGAATAGGAATCCAATGAAGAGAAAAACTATATTGAAATGAGGAGGTAACAGCAGATGCCAATCGTACGGGTGGAATTATGGCCGGGAAAACCACAGGAGGTTAAAAGAAAGGTCGCCAAGGCAATAACGGAAGTGATGGTGGAAAATATAGGCTGTCCGGCACAGGCAGTGACTGTCTTGTTTGATGAGATATCGCAAGAGAATTGGGCCATTGGGGGCGAACTCTGCAGTACTATTTTCAAAGATCTGAAATAGGAGCCCATCAGACAGAAACGGGGCGCCTTTAAACAAGCAGCGAGTATCTGCACTACCACCATTTGTTGCGGTTTCAATCGAAAGAACGAACACAATGATAGGAATACCTCAATGCAGCAATTGAAGGGAGGTTAAAAAATGCGCCGGTATTATTTAGTAGCTGATGACCGTCCACGATGTCGTGGCAGTCATCAACTACTTATTATTTGATCTCTGATATTATTTTATCGCCTTGAATGTCCAGGGGCCATTTGTGCTTATTTGAACGACGGTCTCCTCGTCCACCCAGGCGTTATGGACGGTATTGGGCGGAAACGAGAAATAGCCACCTGCCGGAAGCACCTTAGGGTTTTCAGGTTTATCTCCCACCGCCAGTTTGAATATTCCTGAGATGACCGTCACCCGCTCTTTATCATTGTGTATATGTGGGGGTATTTTGGTCCCTGCAGGCAGTTTTAGGCGTGACACAAAAAAACCTTTCTTTTGGGGATCTCCTTCCAAAACGGCCATCTTAGTGCCAGACAGGGCTTGAGGCCCGTCTTTCCATTGGATGTCATCAGGCGCAAGAATTATAGTTTTGGCCGATTTCATCATTTTCTTTGTTTGTTCTGCTGATCCAACAGAAACTGAGAATAACACCAAAATCACTACTGTTAAAATTACCCATTTCTTTTCCATATTGCTTCCTCCTTTATATATGCATTAATTTCAGTATAGTTCGGATATCTACAATGTCAAGTCAGCTCCCCCGAAGTGCTCTATATGCTGCCTGCTGCATGAAATTGCGAACAGAAACGGGAGTAAGCATCATCAGATATCGAAGTCATACCTGCATTTTTACGATATGTTATTCCCATTTCTCAGTTCGCTGATCTTCTCCTGCATATCATCCGGGACTGCTGTTCTGAATTCAAGGGGCTCCTTAGTGATCGGATGGGTGAAACCGAGGAGTTCGGCATGGAGCATCTGCCGGTGAAAGATTATCTTTCTTCTTCCGATTTCTATTGAAGTCTTTGATCCATAGGTGCGGTCGCCTAACACAGGATGGCCGATGGATGCGAAATGAACGCGAATCTGATGTGTTCTTCCTGTACCGAGTTTTGCCTCGATCAAGGTCGCCCCACGAAATCTTTCGATCACTTTCCAGGTAGTGACCGCCTCTTTGCCTCTTCTTGAGTGCGTAGACATCTTCTTCCTGTCAGACTCTGACCTGCCGATCCTCAGCGATATCTCTCCGCTATCTTCCTTAAGATTGCCAAATATGAGGGCCTGGTATCTTCGGTTCATAGTCCGTTCCCTGAACTGCTCAACAAGATCATAGTACGCCCTGTCGTCGAGGGCTATAACCATTACGCCTGAGGTGTCCTTATCAAGTCTATGCACAACTCCGGGTCTGAGCGGGCCGCCGATTGAGGCCAGTCTATTGGCATGGAATGCGATCGCATTCATAAGCGTGCCGCTGCTGTGGCCTGCTGCCGGGTATACGACCATCTCAGGCGGTTTGTTCACAACGATAAGGAAATCATCCTGGAACAGGACGTCGATCGGGATATTTTCAGGCACGAGGGTCTGCGCCTGTTCTGCGATGCAGATTGTGATGCTGTCCCCTGACCGTGCCTTGTAGTTAGGCTTGATCCTCTCCCCATTAACAGAGAGCTGCCCTGACACGATCAGATTCTGCACCTGCGAACGGGTCAAGCCGGAAAGTTCTGAGGTGATCAGATCTATTCTTCCGCCGACCTGCTCCTGTTCTACGCTGAACTGCATGGTCTTCATTGCATGATAATTGTAACGGATAGGAGGCTGCTTTATGAATATTATTTAATGCATTGCACTGAAATGCTCGGATATACTAATAACCAAAAAACGATCTTGGGGGTTGCATGACGTCTGTTGATACAAAGATCCGTATTGCTCAGATAAAGGACGGGTTCAATTACTGGGTCTTTATTCCTGCTGCCGTGATCGTCGGCGGTTTGGCCGCTGACCGGATTTTTGGACTCCCCTCTTTTTCTCAACATATGATGATCATTGCATCTGCTGCCCTGCTGATCATTATCGGTGCAGCCTTTATCCAGGGGTCCACGAAAGACCTTGCCGTGTATGGCGATGGAACGCCAAATCCGCTGAGACCGCCGAAGCGTCTGGTTGTTGAGGGGCGTTATCGCCTCTGCCGCCACCCCATGTTCTTTGGCTATGACCTTGCAGCCCTGGGCGTCGTAATGCTCTTCAGGTCGTGGGGCATGCTGCTTGTCTCTTATCCTCTCTTTATTTTTCTTGAGTGTCGGTTCCTGGGGGGAGAGGAGCAGAAACTCGAGAAGCGGTTCGGACGGACTTTTAATGAATACAGGAAAAGGACCTCATTTCTGATACCCCTTATCGGCAAAGAAAGGAAAACAGCATGATATCTCTGACAGCCTTGCGAAGGTTTTATCCTTCAATCAATGAGCATAAAATGGTGGAAGAAGAGGTGCTCCGTCTTCTCGGAGATACTCTTGACGTGCGGTATATCAGGCATGATCTTCATCAGCCCGGCATGCTCAAATACGCGCAGAAGAACTTCTTCTCTATCCTGTTTCTGAGCATATACCGCGCCCTGAACATCCCCTGCTCCCGCCGCATCATGTACGGCATCATGAACCATTCGATCAGAGGCATCGTGACCGGCACGGATAATATCCTTGATGACGAATACAAGGAACTGCTGCCGCTCCGTTTTTCCGAAAAGGCAACGCGGTTCAAGAGCGTGATGCATATACTCCTTTTCGACCGTTTCCTCTTTCGGGTGCTGGACGAGGCAGTGAAGGACCGGCTTATCACGCCGGAAGATAAATACCTTGTGCAGCAGAAGGTCTTCGAATCCATGGTCCTGATCGGCGAAGAAGAGGCAACAGAAGAGGGCGGTGTCTCGCGTATTCTGCAGCCTGCGGAGATCCTTTCCTCTGTGCACATGTATAAAGGGGGCAATCTCCTGCGGCTTGCCTTTGTTGCACCGCTTATCCTCGAAAAGGAGCTTTCCGCAGAGCTTGACAAGGCAGACAGGGGCATCTATTCGATCGGCATGGCACTGCAGGTGATCGACGACCTTACTGACTTTTACAGCGACATCAGGAGGCAGAACCATAATTATCTTGTCTCGTCAGTCTATTTTGAAGGCACTGCCTCCGAGAGAAAAAAGCTGGATGCCATCCTCAGTAATGCGGATGCAGCAGAGCTGCCGATAGAAAAAGAGTTCGCTGGATCCGTATCGCGTGTTATGGAGCGTGCCATCGGAGAGGCGCTTACCGGCTTTGACCGGCTTCATGAGGCAGGATACTGGATCAGCCGTAGTCAGGCCTTAGGTCTTATCAAATACCTTTTCAAACTGCGGGGGGTAAAAAATCTCCTTCCGCTGCTGCCTGAGGAGTGCGGAACAACGCTCCTGACTGGTTAAGCAAACCCCGGCAGGGCTGCAGTTCTATTGTCATATGCATATGTATCAGGACAGCGTTGCCTGTCGCGATCGCCCGGTCTGATATAGCTTCATTTCTTATGGAATATGTCAGGATACAGTTCTTTGCTGCAGTCGGGACATATACTGTGGGTGAAGACCGCGTGCGAGTGGCTTGATATGTATGCTTCTATCTGGTTCCAGTATCCCCTATCATCCCTGATCTTCTTGCATGCGGCACATATCGGCAGCAATCCGTTCAGTTTCTTCACGTTCTTGAGCGCGTTCTGCAGTTCTTCGACCAAGGCTGCACGCTCCTGTTCTTTAATTTTCATGTCGGTTATGTTTCTGGTTATGCCGAGCGATGCATGGATTGCACCCTTGCCATCAAGAAGGGGCACTGCTCGAGTTTCGAGCCAGAGAGGTCTGCCCTTCAGGCCTGTCATCTCGAACTCCATGGACCCTGACGCGCCCCTGAAGGAGCTTTCTGTCAGCGATGAAAATGCCTGCTGGTATTGCTCTGAGATCAATGACACGACCTGCTGCCCTTTCACCTGGTCCAAGGTATCCGCCTCTATCATGTCCAGGCCTGCCCGATTCATGAAAAGCAGCGAGCCGTCAGACGCCAGCAGTTTGACACAGGTCGGCGCGGTCTCAATGATGGTGCTGAGGTATTGCTTTGCCGCCCGCAGCTCATTTTCCAGACGCTTCTCTGCAGCAAAAGCCCTGCTCATGATATATCCGCCTGCTATTATGGCAACAGAAACTGTGGACCGAAAAATGACCTCTTTCGGTTCGAAGAGCATTGAGTGAATGCCGGTTGTCTGAAGCATCACTGTGTAGTCGAGAAGAAAATCTATGATCCAGACCAGGAGTGCTGTGGCGACAGCAATGACCATTGCTCTATATTCGGTTTTTACTGTAACGGCTTTGTTTAATTTCAACATGATCCCCCCAAAAAAAATAGATAGCGACAGCCCACACTCCTTGATACAATTATAATCAAGGGATGCGATTGTTCTCTGTCCCAAATGGGAGATGCACAATTCGCGGGGACATGCGAGCATGAGATGTCATGCGAGGAGGGGACCATGAAAAAGGATACCGAACATATTACTGCACGGATCAAGGAATCGTTGGAACAGCTCGAAGCAGCCCCCAAAGGGGAACCGGTGATCTACATAGACCAGAAGGGTGATCACTGGCTCAATGATACAGCGCATACCTTTATTACCCAGAAAAAGATACCCAAGGATGATTTTATCGAGTGGCTGAAGATGGGTTCCAGCCATCTCCAGAACCTCAGTTATGGCGATATCGACGTCCATATGGTGAGGCTGCCGAAAAAGGGTGTGATCATTCACCTCAGGCATGAGCCGAAAAAGAGATCCCAGTGCGGCAATGGGCTTACGGACAAGGAACGGGAGATTCTGAAGCATCTTGTAAAAGGGAAGTCGAACAAAAAAATAGCAGAACAGTTGAAGATCTCTCCAGGCACAGTAAACTCCCACCTTGACAATATTTACGTAAAGCTCGGCTGCTCGAACAGGGTCGAGGCCTGTTTCACCGCGCTTAAAAATGGACTTTTCCTGCCGTCATGTGATAGAAAGGGTTCAAAGAAGGCACGGGAATAGTCCTGTTTAAGCCAGACTGAGGACGCTCTGCCTTGCTGGTGGGCATCCTCTCCCTGTTCCTGCTTTCCGCGGGCAGGCTTGGTATACTATCTCTATGAAGGCATTTCTTCTTTTTTCCCATATCGCGCTTCGCAATGTGAGACGGAATGCGCGCAGGTCCCTGTTTACTATCATTGCCATTGCATTCGGTCTTCTCTGTCTTATCGTATTTCAGGCGCTCAAGGTAGGTCTGCATCGTGAAATGGTCATCAGCACTGTCCAGCTTGATGCAGGAACGCTCCAGGTGCATGCAGCAGGGTATGAGATGAACCTTGCCTCCATTAAGAAGATACCTGAACCTGAAAAGGTCATCGAAGCATTCGGCGCAATCGGCGAGAAGCACTTCAGCCAGAGGATCAAATCATCTGCCCTTCTGCTTGCGGGCAAAAAAAGTTCTTCGGTCGTGCTCTCAGGCATTGATCCTGAGGAGGAGCCCAGGGTCACCTTTCTGTCGGGCAGAATCGTCAGGGGCAGGTACGTCAATGATGAGGGCGGCATACTGATAGGGGATGTGCTTGCAAAGGGCATTGGTGTTGAGATCGGTGATGGCGTAACGCTCACTGCCCAGGACCGGCAGGGCCTCCCTGTTACCAGGCGGTTTCCTGTAGCGGGCATATATACCACGGCTCTTTCTTCGTTCGACAGGACCCATGTCTTCATGCATCTTGCGGACGCGCAGGAATTTCTGCATGCTGAAGATATCATTACCGAGATCGCGGTGCGGACTGACAGTCAACATGAAAACAATGCTGCAGAAAAGCTGCGGGCGGTCCTTTCAGATAAGGATTACCAGGTCCGCACCTGGAAAGAGATCGCGCCTGATGTCCAGCAGATCATTGACCTGAATGATGCGACCATGCAGCTCCTGATCCTGATCGTCTTTGCGATCATCGCAATGGGCATAACCAACACCATGACCATGGTGATATTCGAGCGCTTCAGGGAATTGGGTATTTTATCTGCCATCGGCACTGCGCCGTCAGGCATCCTGACCATGGTCGTTATGGAGTCGTTTTTCCTCGGCGCGATCGCATCGCTGGTCGGGAGCATCGCCGCTCTTGCGGCCTGCGCATATCTGGGGAAATACGGCATTGACCTTACCAGTTTCACCAGCTCGAACCAGTACTTTGCAACCAGCCATGTACTGAAGGCCCATCTGCTTCTGAAAGACCTTGTTATCGCAAACGTCGTTACGCTTGCAACCGCTCTGATAGGCGGCATCTATCCTGCATGGAAGGCCTCGCGGCTGAAACCTGTTGATGCCATAAGCCATACGTGAAAATGGCACTCATAGAACTTAATAAGGTCAGCAAGACATACAGGATCGACGGGCTGGAGCTTACCGCCTTCAGCGCAGAGAGTCTTCAGATCAACACCGGCGAGTTTGTATGTATTGCCGGGCCTTCAGGCTCAGGCAAGACCACGCTTCTGAATCTGATCGGCGCAATCGATCTGCCTACTGCCGGGTCTGTCTCTGTTTCCGGCAGGGTCACCAACGGCATCAGCCCGGCTGAAAGCGCACAAATGAGGCTTGACCATATCGGCTTTATCTTTCAGTCCTATAACCTCATACCTGTGCTGACTGCATACGAGAATGTTGAATATGTCCTGCTCCTGAAGGGTGCATCAGCAGAGGAGCGGAAGAGCAGAGTAATGGCAGCGCTCGATAGCGTTGGGCTGAGGGAGATGATGAAAAAGCTGCCGAAGGAGATGAGCGGCGGCCAGCAGCAGCGTGTTGCAGTTGCACGGGCGATCGTGGCTTCTCCCCCTATTGTGATCGCAGATGAGCCGACCGCTAATCTGGACTCTGCTACCGGACGGGAGCTGGTGAACCTTCTCCATAGACTGAACCAGAACAGGGGCACGACCTTTGTCTTTTCATCGCATGACCCGATGGTCATAGAACGGGCAGACCGGATATTGACCCTTAGGGATGGACGGATCGTTGATGATCGGATATGCCCGGAAGGGTGTACAATATAACCGGAGGTAACGCACCATGTCAGAAGATAGGATTATAGAAGAAGTCCCTGGCTTGTATAGGATCATGCCCCTCAAGATCTTCCGTAAGACGCAGAAAGTTACCTTTGACTTTGTGCCCATTGACGTCTTGCCCGGGATTGACGCCATCGACCGTGTGATACACGAGGGCAGTGCAACCTCTCCCGGTCCTGTAGGTTCCATTGAACGGCCATGGTACATGCATCCTTTTCAGGATGATAACCTGATTGTTCTCCATGGCACGAGGCATATGGAGATCTATACTCCGGAGCACGGCAGAATAGAGCAGTTTACGGCAACGCCTCATCAGGTCATGAAGAACGGACAGGTGATCTATGTGGGCGGCGCAGTGCTGTCATGGCCGCGCAATGTCTTCCACCGCATACAGTCAGGCAGCGAAGGCTCTGCAGCGATAAACCTTGCAGTGCATTATGAGGGTTTTAATATTCGGACAAACTTCAGCGTGTACAACCTTAATATTACAACCGGCGAATACAGGATGATCCGTGAGGGCCATCTCGATCAGCCGACTGCATAGAAATATATTATGCAACCGGAACAGGCACCAATAACAGGTGAGGAAGGGGAGGGTGATCTGAAAAGCCCTTTTGAGGCGCTTGTGCAGTTCTATCATGCCTTTAACCATCGGGACATGAAAAAGATGGCGGATAACTGGGCGCAGACCGGCGAAATTGCGATGGACAACCCCCTGGGCGGAATCAGAAGGGGCTGGTCAGAGATCAAGCCGGTGTATGAAAGGATATTCAACGGGCCTTCTCGGGTTTACGTCGAGTATTACGATTACACAATCCACGAAACGCCTGAGATGTTCTACGCCGTCGGCAGGGAGCGGGGCTATTTCCGGGTTGCGGACAATGAACTGAAGCTTGCCATCCGCACGAGCCGCATCTTCAGAAAGATCGACAACAGATGGAAGCAGGTCCACCATCACGGCTCCATCGATGCACCCGAACTGCTTGCGCAATATCGGGCTGCTGTCCTTAACGTCGAAAAGTAGCTGCCAGTCCTCCCGGGGCTGTTTGTGCAATATTGTTCAGTAGAGTTACTCAGCCTTCAATTTCCTGTCAGGCCAATCTGCGATAACGCTGCCGGAAAGTTGCAGAGTCAATAAACCACTTGAACTGATCCGTTGCGATTGGTTATAATGTGCATATGCACAGAATGATAATAAGACGTTTCTGCAGGTTATCAGCAACAGATAAATCTTTAACATCATAAATAAGGAGAAAAGGTATGAAGAGAAGAAGCTTTATCGTTTCCATCGTTGTTATTAGTGTCATGGCCTTTCTGGTTCAGATCAGCGCTGCGGGGAATGCTGCGCCCAGGAGCACCCCTGAACTGAAGCAGCTCATAGGCGCAGGCAAAAAGACCGTTGTTTTTTTTCAGAACCCTAATGGCGGCCCCTGTAAGGCACAGAATGAGATCCTCCAGAAGCTCCTGAAAGACAGGAAGGGAAATTTCACTATTGCCTATGTGAACACCATGAAGCCTGAGGACCAGAAGGCTTTCTACGAATACGGTATCAGAAATCTCCCGTCGCTGGTGCTTGTTGACGGAAGCGGTATGATCAGCCGCGTCTTCCCGCCCGGCATACAGAGCTATGAGACCCTCGGTCAGTCCCTGGACAGCATAAAGTAATGGAGATCAGCATCGCCAATATCCTGCTTTCCGCGGGCGCAGGTCTTGCCAGCGTGCTCTCTCCCTGCGTACTGCCGGTAATTCCGGTCATAGCGGTCGGCAGCTCAGAAAAGAAGGACAGGCTGCGTCCTCTCCTTGTGGTTTTGGGGCTCTCGATAACCTTCATGACCATGGGTGCAGTGTCAGCACTCTTTGGCGCCCTGCTGGTGGGCCGCACGCGCTTTATTGAGCAGATCGGTGGAGCGATCATCCTTGCAATGGGGCTGATGGTCTTCTTTGATGTGAGTATCTTTAAGCGGTTCTATCGGCTCTCTAATATACAGGTTAAGTCTGAAGGCAGGTTCAGCGGGGTCTTACTCGGCATGGCATTAGGCATTGTCTGGGTGCCCTGCATCGGGCCTATGCTTTCGAGTATTCTTGCAATGGTCGGCACAAGCGGCGAACTGGCAAAAGGGGTCCTGCTCCTCGGCTTTTATTCGCTCGGTCTTGCCATACCGCTGCTTACCATTGCCTATTCTTCCCATATGCTGAGGAGGCGGCTTACCTCTCTTGCTCAGCACGAGGCTGTTGTGAGGTACGTGACCGGGGGGATTCTGATAGCCTTCAGCCTGTATATTATTTTTGTCGGAAATTTTGCCTTTTAGTGGCTGCAGAATGATAAAAATCATGGAAAAAAAGTTAGGTTTCTGCTATAATTAAGATTAGTTGCAACAATGAAACAATATTAACGGAGGTGAATGATCATGAATACAAGTGCCCCTACCTACAATAGATGCTCCTGCCAGAAGTGCGGGAACCATTATGCGACAATCATCAATTCAGATGAGGAACTGCAGAAGGAGTCCTGCCCGAGCTGTCATGAGAAGAAACTTAAGCTGGAAGGCCCTTTGAGCGCTGCCGAGATGAGCGGCATGTTCTCCGGCGGTGGTTGAAGCCCCAGAGGCTGTTAGGACCGGTTCGGTCTTAAAAACAAAGACAAAAAAGGGTGGTGCTGATCAGGCATCACCCTTTTTTTATGCATTATAGCCTTTAAAGATTTCTCCGATGATGTCCGTTACATCGATCTGCTCATCCCGTGACGTCCTGACCCCGTCAATATTCTGCACAGCATCAAGAAGAGCGTCCAGCTTCTCTCCTGTGGTGAGCAGATCCCAGAGCGGCGATTCCTTGATAATTTCTACTGTGTCTCGCATGGTCATGGCCTTCTGCCTCCTTCATTTCGGCCTTCTGCCGGTATTACTTCTTTATCGGAAAAAAGCCTGAAAACCTTAAGATCAAATGATCTATTCTTCAACTTCTCAACTTCATCCAGTACGCCAAATCCTTCATTTTTTATCGAGTGGGGAAATGATATCCGTGAGTATTGGTATTGACATGCAGGCATCAGTTATAGCGAGATGATCCTATAAGAAAAAACAGACCCGTTGTTCAGCACCGGGGTATGGGGGAGGGAGGTGAAGCAATGCGTCAAGAAAAGCCATGCAGAATATTGCAAAAAACAGATCTGGTGATGGTTCTATTTAACATAAAAACACGCCAAATCATTTTAAATCAACTACTTTAATGGTGGAGGCGGCGGGAATCGAACCCGCGTCCGAAAGTACTACTCTCATGCTTCTACATGTGTAGTCAGCCTTTTTCAGCTTCGGAGCCCAGTTCGCCGACTGACAGGCTTCCTGAACCCCTATCTCCCTTAGTCTCGCCTTCAGGCAGGGAGCGCACCTGAAAGCCAGCCCGCTGATTGACGCTATCTAAGGGTCGCAGACAAGCCCAAAGGAGCGTGCTGCTTAATTAAGCAGCGAGTGCCAGTTCGTTATTGGCGTTTGTGTTTGTTCCATCTTTTTACGTGGGGATGGAGCCACGACATGCCACATGAGTCTCATAACCCCCGTCGAGACCATTCGCCCCCGAAGTGAGACTGTGATTGGAAATCCGTGAATCTTTATCTGCCGTAACGAACTCCGGCAGT
>JACRHC010000084.1 GCA_016217675.1 Nitrospirota bacterium | reverse complement strand
GATTCGTTCTGAACTTCCTTTCGCTTCGGGGTTACTTCGGTTCATACGACGATGCGATCTTCGGCGTCATCCTGATCCTCATTATGCTGTTTGCGCCTGAAGGACTGCTTCGCAGAGAGGTTTTTCAGGGACTGAAGAAACGGCTCTTAGGCAAAAAGTCCGCGGGAGGCCGGCAGGCATGAGCCTCCTTGAGGTGCAGGATCTCAGTAAGCGTTTCGGCGGCCTGAAGGCTGTTGACCATGTCAGCTTCTCGGTGCAGGAAGGGTCTATCAAGGCCTTGATCGGGCCGAACGGCGCAGGCAAGACAACCCTCTTCAACCTCCTTTCAGGGGTGTTGACATCCGACTCGGGCACCATCAGATTCAATAATTCGGCAATTCATACACTTCAGCCTTATCAGGTTGCGGCAAAGGGCATGTCGCGCACCTTTCAGCATATCCGGCTCTTCACCCATATGTCTGCACTTGAGAACATCATGATCGGCAGACATATACACACCAGGGCAGGCTTCCTCTCCGGCATGATGGCCCTCCCCTGGACAAAAAAAGAAGAGCATGCTGCCCGCGCCCGCTCTCTTGAAATCATGGCATTCCTGGGCATAGCGGATTTCGCAGAGACTGAAGCGACAAGTCTTGCATACGGCCAGCAGAGGACCCTTGAGATCGCCAGGGCCCTTGCCTGCGAGCCGAAACTGCTGCTCCTTGACGAACCAGCTGCAGGTCTGAATATGCGCGAAACAGCGGAGATGGCAAGATTGATCTCCCGCATCCGCGATACCGGCGTCACGGTCCTGCTTGTCGAACATGACATGTCACTGGTAATGAACATCTCTGATGAGATCGTTGTCCTGAGCTATGGTCAGAAGATCGCAGACGACAAACCGCTCGCCATTCAGAAAAACCCAGAGGTGATCAGGATATATCTCGGAGAAGATGATGCTTAAGATCAGGAACCTCGAAGCAGGATACGACAGCCTCAAGGTCCTGCGGCATATCTCAATCCATGTAAGTTCCGGAGAGATCGTTACCATCATCGGGGCAAACGGCGCAGGCAAGACAACCCTGCTCAAAACCATAGCAGGCCTGATCAGATCACAGGCAGGTGAGATGCTCTTTGAAAAGCGGGAGATCACGCGCCTCGCTCCTGAAAAGATCGTATTCCTCGGCTGTTCGCTTGTTCCCGAAGGCAGGCAGGTATTTGCGCCGATGACGGTCAGGGAAAATCTGCTTTTAGGCGGATATGTTCAGTATCAACGCAATAAGAAAAAAGAGGTCGAAGAGGACCTTGAACGCATCTTCGGACTCTTCCCCAGGCTGAGGGAACGGGAAACACAGCTTGCCGGGACCCTCTCTGGAGGAGAACAGCAGATGCTGGCTATCGGCAGGGCATTGATGGCGCGACCGAAGCTGGTCATGATGGACGAGCCGTCCATGGGACTTGCGCCGCTGATCGTGAAAGATATTTTTTCGATTATCAGAAAGCTCAGGGATGAAGGCAACACCGTGCTGCTTGTCGAGCAGAATGCGAAGGCTGCTCTCGGCATTGCAGACCGCGGCTATGTGCTTGAGACAGGGAGGATCATTCTTGAGGAAAATGCCGAGGACCTGCTGTCGAACCGGGATGTGCAGAGAGCGTACCTCGGCAGGGACCTTGATACAGAAACAAAGATATAGCAACGGAGGTTAACTATGTTCTGGGAACCGGAAAAAGAATGCATGGACCGTGAGGAGTTGAGGCAACTGCAGCTTGAGCAGCTCCAGGCAACACTATCAAGGGTATATATGAATGTGCCCTTCTATCGGAAAAAATTTGATGAATTGAACATTGATCCTGATGAATTCAGGTCCCTGGATGACCTGAGAAAACTTCCGTTTACGACCAAGAATGACCTCCGCGACAACTATCCCTATGGGCTTTTCGCTGTACCGCTGAGAGAGGTGGTCAGGATCCATGCATCTTCAGGTACGACCGGCATGTCAACGGTTGTAGGCTATACAAAAAACGATATCAAGAACTGGTCAAATCTTGTTGCGCGTGTACTCACAGCCGGCGGCGTCACGAAAGATGACGTCGTGCAGATAGCCTTCGGATACAGCCTTTTCACCGGCGGGTTCGGTCTGCACTACGGCGCGGAGCGGGTCGGCGCATCGGTCATCCCGATCTCAAGCGGCAACACAGCCCGCCAGATCAAGATCATGCAGGACTTTAAGACAACCGCTTTGGTCTGCACACCAAGCTATGCCCTGCTGATCGCTGACACGATCCAGGAGATGGGGATCGATATCAACGCCCTTTCCCTTAAATACGGCCTCTTCGGCGCTGAGCCCTGGTCAGAAAAGATGAGGCAGGAGATCCAGGGCAAGCTCAGGATTATCGCTACAGACAACTATGGTCTGAGCGAGGTGATGGGTCCGGGCGTTGCCGGTGAATGCCTTGAACGCAACGGCCTGCATATCAACGAAGATCATTTCCTTGTGGAGATCATCAATCCCGAAACGCTTGAGCCGGTTGCTCCCGGCGAAATCGGTGAACTGGTAATAACGACCCTCACCAAAGAGGCCTTCCCGGTCATCAGGTTCAGGACGCGGGATCTTACACGCCTCATGCCCGAACCCTGTCCCTGCGGAAGAAAGACCGTCAAAATGCAGCGCGTCATGGGCAGGACCGATGACATGCTGATCATCAGGGGAGTGAATGTCTTCCCGTCGCAGATTGAGAATGTTTTGATGAGCGTCGAGGGAACAGAGCCCCATTACCAGATCGTGGTAGACCGCAAGGGTGCGCTTGATGAGGTGACCGTCATGGTCGAAGTATCAGAGTCGATCTTCTTCGACGAAATGAAGAAACAGCATGAACTGATCGAGACGATCAAAAGGCGTCTTGCCTCAGAGCTGAGCATATCGGTTCAGGTGAAGCTTGTTGAGAAAAAGACCATAGAGCGCACTGAAGGCAAGGCTAAACGGGTGATTGACAACAGGAAGCTGTAGGGACGGACTAATACGTTTCAATAAATTGAACCCATCCGGATTTTTTTGTAACCATAACACAAGGGGAAGTCACACTCGACTTCCCCTTGTGTTATGGTCCCTATCTTTTAAGCCTGTGCGCCAAAGGTATACTTTGTCCCCGCAGTATTCACAATGAATTCGTTCGGCATTTCCTTGCTCAAAGCCACCATCGCCCTGAACCCGGTACAATGGGTTCCCACAATATGGTCTGGCTTCATAGCTTTGATATCAGCAACTGTGCTTTGGATAAGCTCAGGCTTTGCATTAATCATATGGAAACCTCCCATTACCGCATGTATCCTGTCTGTTCCAGCACTTTTCTGAGCCTGTTTGATCGTATTGACGATGCCGCAATGAGCACATCCGGAAAGAACGACCAGGCCTTTTCCTTTTACGTTAAAGAAAAGCGCCTGCTCACCAGGAAAAGTATCGGATTCAATCTTTTCGCCACGTTTTATTTGGAAACTCGCCGGCACTTTCTCATAGCTCGTAACCCTCTCGATATTTCCGGTAACGTACGCACCTGGAATGATCTCTTTTGAGGTCTTCACCTCAACCACCTTTACTCCAAGGGCTTCGATATCTTCTTTGCTCAGTTGTCCCATGTCTGTAGGTTCAGTTGCTCCAGGACGCATTGTGTATCTCCGGGCAAAAGCCTCCTCGCCAACATAAAAGGGTGTCCCTGCGGCAATCCGTGACTGATTCTGTTTGAGGATACTGATCGCACCGGTATAGTGGTCGTAATGGCCATGACTCAGACTGAAGGCATTTGTCTTACCGATGTCAAGCCCCAGTAGCTCAATATTGCCCATTACGTCTGAAGAGTCAAGTCCAAAATCAAACATACAGGCACTTGCCTTCCCCGCAGTGACAGTCTCGATATAATAAGAAAGACCGTGTTGCGCGTGAATTGATTTCCCCGCCACGGAGCGGTAGCGCTTTGTTATTTTAGTGTCAGGCTCATTCGAGTCAAAATAGTTGTCTGCCAGGATCCAAATTGTCAATTGATCAACTTCGGTAAACCCCGCGGCAGCCTCTGCCATTGCGCCATTACTCAATGCCTCTCCGGCCGCAACCAGAACGCCGGTTGCAGCCGCGTACTTCAGAAAATCCCTGCGGTTTAATCCACTGTCCACATCCATAGTGCACCTCTTCAGTGTTTTTACATTGCCTCGTCCAAAAAAATTGGCCGAGCGCATACCGGAGGGCCGGGGAAAACATATTCACCCTCCGGCTTGCGCGCCCTCTACTTTGCCCGTTTCCAGACAATGGTGTTCGTTCCGCCACCAATGGATGGAGTAGGGTTTATGATTTTCATTTCATCTCCCTCGACGGTTATGATTCGTTTCTGATCCTGGCCATCCCAGTTGGGGAACGTACTGCCATCCACATGCAGATTTACCTTCTGTTCCTTATCACTTACCACTTTGTATGTGCCGTAATAGGCCATAGACCCCACGACAACTGCCTGGTTCTCCTCTGCTGTTCCTTTCTGGCGGGCGTTGGAGGCGAATTTCGGAAGGCTTGCCCGCATCAAAATGTAGGAGTAGCGGCCATCAGGATTTACAAGCATGGAGCCTCTTGGATTAGGACCAAACACATCGGTTTTTTTGCCGTCCTGCTCGTTGTAGATTGAGACGAGACTCCAGCTTCCCTGGATCTGCTCTGCCAATCCGGCACCCTGGACTTCCGAAGCTCCTGACAACATCCCCGCAACAAGTACAGCAACCACCAACAACACGCTTGCCACTTCCTTAATAGACCTCTTCATTTTGTTCCTCCTCTTCTTTCTTCTCCCTTGAAAAGGGAGATTGAATCCAGTTCTTGCTACTGATCTCCTGCCTTTTGCTGGCTCTATCTTTTCAGCATAAGGCAACAGAGTAAAGGTGAAATCACCATCAATGAAGGTGAAAATACCATTGGAGGAGATAAAATAAATCTTTGCCCACTTAATTCATAAATCCCAGGTCATAAAAGGCCTAATAAGGTGAGACATAGTATTCGAGCGTGTGCCGCCTAATTTCTCAAAAGTTTATGAATTAGCCGGGTTAGGAAAAATTCTGCGCAGGTGTGGTCTGAAGTATTACTGCAGCTTTTTACTCAAAGTCTTCTGTATAAACGGAAGGTGCTATCAGGGAATACGTGTCCTTATCCATAATTATCTTTTCGGAAGCAAGAGTTCTCAGGATCTGCGAGGTCGCCTCCCGTGAAGCGCCTATTCTTATGGCCAGCTCCTTTTGTGTGCGCTTGCCTATTTTGAAGAAACCGTCTTCTATCTTCTTGCCGTCTTCTCTTATCAGTTCCCCAAACAGTTTTAATAGCCGCTGCCGCACATCAAGAAATGCAAAGCGTTCTTCCCGTTCAGTGGCCTTTCTAAGCTTATGAACAAGGGTCGAGAGCAGCTCAAGCGCAAGTACGGGGTCTCGCTTTAAAGCTTCGATCAGTCTTTCCCGCTTTAGCACCGCAAACGTCGAGTTCTCCACGGCAACTACCGTTGCACAACGGGGCTTTCCATCGATAAGGCTCATCTCGCCGAAATAGTCACCCACGTGCAGGTCTGTCAGGATATACTCTTCTCCTTCCCCGCTCATAAGAGTCACTTTAACTTTACCCTTGAGAATTATATAGAGATCCGTGCTGGTGTCTTCCTGCACTATTATGATCTCATTCTTTGCGGCATGAAGAATGCTGAAATCATCAACAATCTGCTTCAAATACTTCTCTATAATCCCCTTGAACAAGGTCACGTTGCGAATAAACTTTTCTACTAATTCCCTCTCGTCTTTTGAATGAAGCATTGTCAAATAGTTTCCTTTTCGGCAATAGCATTGTTATGGATACGGGACAATTCCTGGTCCTTGATTTTGATAATATTAAACACCGCAACCGGCCTTGAAAAGCCTTTGAGGAATATTTGACCCAGGGATTCTGTTTCGACGATTTCTTCGACTTTGCCTAACGTTTTTTGATTGATAAGGACCTGTCCCCCTTTGGCTTCTATGCAGAGGCGGGCTGCCATATTCGCTACAGAGCCGACTACACAGTAATCCTTACGGCCTTCAAAGCCAATTGCCCCGATCGTAGCATGGCCATGGGCAATTCCAAACCCACAGTCAAGACGGTGACCGCTCTTCTGCCATTTCTCCTTCAGTTCAACCATACGATTGCGCATGGCTGATACCATTTGAATTGCGCGCTCAGTCGGATTCATTATGAACACGGGATCGTTAAATACGATCATTATGCCATCGCCGACAAAGTGCTCCAGCGTGCCCTCATATTCAAGAATGAGCCTGGACATCTCGACATGGTACTCGTTCAGTACGGAGATCACTTCCTCAGGTTCGGACAGTTCAGTGAAGGCAGTAAACCCGCGCAGGTCTATAGAGACGACTGTCACCTCCCTTCGGTGAGCTTTCAGGGGATCATCTGCGCCACCCGAAATGATCAGCTCGGCTAATTGAGGGGAGAAAAACCGTTTCAGCCGGCACAGGCGCTCCAGTTGTTCAACCTGATCCCGTACGCGCTGTTCGAGCGTCTTGTTCAATTCAGCAAGTTGGGCTGACTGGAACTGAACAGTATCATACAGTTCCTTGATCCGAAGCAGTGATCGCACGCGCACCAGTAATTCCTGTTCGTCAACAGGCTTGGCGAGGAAATCGTCGGCACCGGCCTGCAGTCCGTTCATACGTTCCTCGGCCGGGTCAAGAGAGGTGACCATCACTATTGGCAGGATTTCTGTGGCAGGGTTTTTGCGAATGGTACGGCAGACCTCATATCCATTCATTCCCGGCATAAGAATATCGAGCAGGACAAGGTCGGGCTGCCCGGCCTCCACTTTTTCCAGTGCCTCAGTCCCTGATGCAGCTGTCACAACCTCATAGCCATTGCACGTAAGTAAATCGAAAAGCAGTTTAACATTTGCGGGAGTATCATCAACCACCAGGATTTTAGCCGGATTATTCATTCGGTAAGCCTTTCAGCTCCGAAGCGCTCAATAGTGTCACGCACAGCTTCAAGAAACTCATCAATGTTAATAGGCTTCCTCTGGTGCCCGTCAAAACCTGCTTCGGTGATCTTTTGATGGTCCTGGGTCATGACCGAAGCGGTAACCGCAATCACCGGAATGCCCGCTGTAGCCGAAGATGCCCTGAGACGCTTAAGCGCCTCGAATCCGTTCATGCCCGGTAGCCCGATGTCCATCAGAGTGAGGGCGGGAAGATATTCGCCGGCCAACCGAAGACCCTCTTCTGCAGTATCGGCCTCCAGGATCTCGTAGCCCTCATACTGAAGCAGGTCCCGCATCAGCTTCATGTTCTTCTCATTGTCCTCGATAACGAGTATCAGCTTGCCTGACATGATGGTCCCTCCGTTAGGGTAAAGGTAAAGGTTGAACCCTTTCCGGCCTCGCTCTCCAACAGCATTTTACCCCCGTGCAGCTCAACGAGTTTTTTTGTCAGCGTGAGGCCGAGCCCCGTGCCTTCACGTTTGTGCGAATCATCGCCCACCTGGCAAAATTCATCGAAGATAACCTTCTGGTCCTCAGGCTTGATGCCTGCGCCGGTGTCACTCACGGCTATCTGCACTCCTCCATCAACAGGGCCTGCCTTCATATTGATTCTGCCGCCGTCCGGAGTAAATTTTACTGCATTGGAGAGCAGATTAAGCATGATCTGTTTGAGTTTGCGCTCATCACCCATAAAAGACCCAAGGTTGCAGTCAACAGCAAGATCAATGACAATGCCATGACGATTGGCGCGTTCCCTTACCAGTGTGATCGAATTCTCAAGGGCAGACGGCAGGTCAAACCGCTTTACCTCAAGTTCTATGCGTCCTGACTCAACTTTGGCGAGGTCCAGAAGATCATTGATAAGAGACAGAAGGTGGCTGCCCGAGGTATATATATCATCAACATATTCAGCCTGCTTTGCGTTGAGGTCACCAAACATGCGCTTCTTCAGCATCCCTGAAAACCCAATAATAGCATTCAGAGGCGTACGCAACTCATGACTCATGTTGGCAAGAAACATACTTTTGGCCTGGTTGGCGGCATTGGCGGCATCACGGGCAATAAGAAGTTCAGCTGTTCGTTCATCCACCTTACGTTCCATGCCTGAATAAGACTCCCGAAGCCGTTCACTCATGTTATTGAACTGGTGTGCCAATGATTCGAGCTCGTCCCCTGTATTCACTTCGATCTTCTGGTCCAGCTCGCCTGCGCCAACTTTTTGCGCTCCCTCTTGCAGTATGCGAATTGGGCGCACCAGGCCGCGTGCAAACCAAAGCGCGATCAGCACCGAGAACAACATCCCGGCAACCATCATAAATCCGGTTCTCCGGATAGCGGCATAAAGCGTTTCGTAAACCTCGGTGACGGGCTGCTCGACGAACACTTTCCATCCCAGGGGCTCGATGCCGGCGTATGCTGCAAGTACCTCCAAACCGGAGAGATCGCGTGCTCTTATCGCTTGCATATCAGTTGCATCTTGTCCATCGAGCACAGATTTCACATGAGCAAGCTGGGATAAGTTGGCCTTTCCAAGAACCAACCCGATGTTGGGATCAGCGATGAGGTTTCCTGTGTTATCGACCACATAAGCCTTGCCTTTTTTGCCAATCTGGATGTTCGTCACCACATCCCAGATGAACTTGAGGTTTACATCGACTACAGACACAGCGCCATCTCCGCTGCGCGATGACACGGCGATCGCCATGTACGGCTCGGTCTCCTTCCTGAAATACACCGGTCCGTACCAGGTTTTGCCCAGTTTAGCTCCGAGGAAGGCCGGGTCCTGCGAGCGGTCTTTTGAGGAGCCTACAACATCCATCTCCAGACGCGATACTTTGAGCTGCTCGGTGCCATTAGTATCGAGTTGTGCAATATCGCTCACAGCCGGGACTTGCCGCATTAGCTTGAGAAATTCGAACCTGCGCTGTTCAATACCGCTGCCCTTGACCAGCTGCGGCAGCGCAACGAAATTAAGCTGCTGTTCTATCTGGCGAATGAAATGCTCGATCCTCAATGCCGCGGCATGCGCTTTCTCATGCTGTAAGCTTCCAAGAGTTGACTGGTGCTCCAGATAGGAAAAATAGGCGCTGGTTCCACCCGATACAAGCAGTATCCCCCAGACCAGCACAAGGATCAGCAGAAAGTACTTTCGGAACAGTCTGCCACGGTAAAACTCCTGGGCGGTATTGTTCTTCTTAGTGAAGAACCCTTGTGACTTCATGCCGCTCCATTCATTGAATAACCTCATCCGCTCTCAGCAGCAACGATCGTGGGATGGTGATACCGAAGGCTTTGGCGGTTTTTACGTTCACTGCTAATTCGAACTTGGTTGGTTGCTCGACGGGAAGGTCAGCAGGCTTTGCCCCTCCGAGGATCTTCTTCACATAGATCGCAGCGCGGCGAAATACCTCGAGGCGATTTGTGCCGAATGAGATCAGGCATCCTGAGGTTACGAATTGCGAATTAGAGGCAATGGTGGGAATCCTCTGGCTTATCGCAAACTTGGAAATAGGGCCAGGCTGAGCAGAAAACATGGAATCGGGGAGCACCAATAACGCGTTGGGCCGGTACTGCGCAATCGCGCTGAACGCGGCATCAAGACCTTTGGGCGTGGTCACCTCGAACGCCCGTGCGGTAATGCCGAAGGAGGATGCCATAACGCGCAGGCGTTCGAACATTTTCGGGATTGACGGATTATCAGGATTGCTGAGGACTGCAATACGGGACGCACGGGGAAGCACTTCGCGCAGGAGTTCGATGTACTTGTTGATCGCGTCCTCATGCTGACTCGAAAGCCCGGTTGTATTGCCCCCGGGATGTGCGAGGCTCGCGACCAGGCCGCTGCCCACCGGATCATTGGTGCTCACAAATATGATCGGGACGGTTTTGGTAGCCTGCTGCGCAGCGCGCACCGATGCGATTGTATTTGCCATGATGATCGCGGGGTTGCGCTTCAGCAGCTCATCAGCGAGCGCAGGGAAGCGTTCGTAATTCCCCTCGGCATAGCGTTCGTCGAGGATATAGTGCTTACCCTCAATCATGCCGTTTTCCCGCATGCCGTCCTTGAAGGCGAATACGATATTTGCCTCCCCTTCCGGGCTGCCTGTCCATAGCCAGGCGATACGCGGCGGAGCCTGCGCCCAACATGGCACAGCGATCGCCAGAAACATTGCGATAAGAATTTTTCTGATCGTGTTCATTCTTGCACCCCTTCCCCTGATCTATACAAGACAAACCAATTTTGGTACGAAGATGCGAAGTAATACTGGACGATTGTACGTTTATTTAATCGTTATGCTAATCTTTGTTCCTTGGTGTGTCAAGCTTTCCTTAATGGAGCAATACCATATTTTCATCTTTACGCTCAGGATTGATGTTTGAACAAAAAAATATCAGAATGTTTTAAAATGAAAATCATATTTGAACATAAAGTGAGGATAAGCCGATGAGTTTTCAGTATGTCCGTGAAATGCCGAGCGTGAAAGAGATCATGCAGACCATGCCTCTGTCTGCCGGCCTGAAGAAGATCAAGAAACAGCGGGATGAGGAGATCAAGGCTGTTTTTGAAGGCGCCAATGACAAGCTCCTGGTGATCATCGGGCCCTGCTCTGCAGACAACGAAGAGGCCCTCTGCGAATATGTAGCACGCCTGGCCAAACTCCAGGATGAGACAAAGGAGAAGCTGATCATCATCCCCCGCATCTATACCAACAAGCCGCGCACGACCGGCGAAGGGTACAAGGGCATGGCGCACCAGCCAAAACCTTCTGAGGCGCCGAACATGCTGAAGGGCCTGAAGGCCATCCGCAAGATGCATATCCGGGCACTTGAAGAGTCTCATCTGCCGTCGGCTGACGAGATGCTCTATCCCGGCAATTATCCTTACCTTGAAGACATTTTAAGCTATGTGGCGGTAGGAGCCCGATCAGTCGAAAACCAGCTGCACAGACTCACGATCAGCGGCCTTGACGTTCCCGCCGGGATGAAAAATCCGACTGGCGGTGATCTTGAAGTGATGCTGAACTCTGTGCAGGCAGCTCAGCTGCCGCATGTATTTGTGTACAACGGCTGGGAAGTGAAAACATCGGGGAACCCTCTTGCGCACTGCATTGTGCGCGGGGCTGTTGACCCCTACGGCACGAACATCCCGAACTATCATTATGAGGACCTTATAAGATTGGCTGAAATATACAAAAAACGTAATCTTGCGCATCCGTCCATAATTGTAGACACCAATCATGCAAACTCGAACAAGAAGTTCCACGAGCAGCCGCGGATCGCCAAAGAGGTTATGAGAAGCCGTGAAAATTCAAAGACACTCAGGCACAAGATAAAGGGCTTCATGATCGAGAGCTATCTTGTCGAAGGAACACAGAAGATCAGCGAGAATGTATATGGCAAATCGATTACTGACCCCTGTCTCGGATGGGAGGACTCAGAGCGCCTGCTCAGGGATCTGGCAGATTATCTATAAAACGGACTTAAACGCCATGCAGTAGCCTGTTTTGAGCTTCGGCTCGGCTGCGGCGAACCCTGATTTAACCGGGGCGCTCAGCACGTGTTTTACAAATATTACTTTTTTGTATATAGTATTACCGTAACTTTCGGAGTTGAGGGAACCTCAGAGACTCTCAAAGTCTTTGAGGTTTTTTTATTGTATGAACACTAACAGGAGGATGTACCGTGGAAAAGAAGCTTTATGTCGGTAATATTTCATTTCAGGCAACTGAAGATGATCTGAGAGAACTCTTCGCAAAAAGCGGCGACGTAGAATCCGTAAAGATGATAACTGACCAGTTTACCGGCAAGCCTAAGGGATTCGGTTTTGTGGAGATGGCAACCGAAGAAGATGCAAAAAATGCGATTGCAGCACTGAATGGCACAACCTTCATGGACAGGGCTATGACCGTGGCAGAGGCAAAACCTCAGCAGCCAAGAGAAAAACGCAGTTTCGGCGGCGGCGGTGGCAGAGGCGGTTTCGGCGGTGGCAAGGGCGGATTTGGTGGCGGCAAAGGCTACGGAAGAGACCGGGGATAGGCAACCTTGGATATAAAAGTCACAGGAAATGACGTTGAAAAAGCGCTGAAATCTCTGAAACGCCAGTTGCAGAAAGACGGGCTTTTCCGGGAGATCAAACAGCGGAGTTTTTACGAAAAACCCTCTGAAAAAGATAAGCGGAAGCGCAGAGAAGCCCAGAAGAAAAGGTTAAAGGCCCTGAAGAGCAGAAGGCCGGTCAAGAGGACCGATTAATTTTTTTCACTGACTGCTGTCGGGACTTTCAAGGAATATGGTCAGGGTTCCCGGCTGAGGTTTACGTCAGGCAAAGAATGAGGGCTGTTACGTTCTGACAGTCTCTTCTCGTATCTTCTCCTGCGGTTTTCTCAGAAACAATGTGAGAACAATTGCACTCCCTGCCAGCGCTGCTGCCATAAGGAAACTTGAAGAAAAGCTGCCGGTTTTTTCAGCTAATATCCCGGCAACTGAAGGTCCTGCTATCTGTCCAAACCCGAAGATGAAGGTGACGAGGCCGAATGCGGCAGGGGCATTTCGCGCACCGACATAGTCACCTACAGCAGCAGCCATAATTGACGGTATGGACCACGCAACAAGCCCGAAAAAGAAGATCGACAGATACAGGAATACACCGGGCAGCCCCGACGCAACAAGAAGATAGGCAAGGGTCTGGAGCGAAAAGACCATTATCAGCCCTGCCTTCCTGCCAAGCCTGTCAGAGAGCGTGCCGAACACCGGGCCCGAAAAAAGACTCAGAAAACCGACCCATGCCCAGAAATTTCCGGCAACAGATTCTGAAAAGCCCCTTTCCTTAACCAGTGTTGTCACAATAAACGTTGCATAGATTACATAGGTATAGCCAAAGAGGAAATAGATGATGCCAAGGTAATAGATCATCCCTTCTTTGTAAACATTAATGAGCGGTTTCGGCTTCGTCTGCCCTGCGGTGGTATCCTCAGTTCCTACCGGCAGCAGACCTTTGTCCTGTGGCCTGTTCCTCAGAAAGATCACTCCGATGATCGCAATAACCGTCACAATGCCGCTCAGGATAAGCCAGCTTGTCCTCCACCCTTCAGCTCCTGTTACGCTATTAATGTAAGGAATAAGCTTGCCTGAGAGCATGATCGCAAAACCACTGCCGATCACCACAAAACCTGCAGCCTTTCCCCGCTTTTTTGCCTTGAACCAGGCAGATACCAGTCCCATGACCGGCACGTTGGTGGCTCCGCTGCCGATTCCGGTCAGCGTATACAGCACCATTACGTGGGGAAAAGACGCAGCACGGCTTACAAGAGCCATTGAAAGGCCGACCAGCAGGAGTGAGAAAAAGATGACCATACGCGGTCCGGCCTTTACGGCAATATGGCCGCTGACCAAAACTGACGCCAGATATCCCAGGAAATTGGCGGTGCTGATGTATCCCATCTGGGAATAGGAAAGCTGGAGCGTTGCACCCATGGAAGGCAGGAGCATGCCGAGGGCAAACCGGCCAAAACCAAGACAGGCCATAATGCAGAGCATGCTGGTAAAGACAATGACCCATCCGTAGTGGAAAGGAGGGTTCTTTATCAAGGCATTTTTCATAATTCAGGAATATACCATTGTTTGAGTATAAAGCTAAAGGAGGCCTATGCTATTCCCTATGCATCTTTACCATGGGGTATAATAACCATAAGGGTCACGGCATAGACATCGCCAGTTCCCAGTAGATACGCAAAAAAAGTGCGCCTGACAATTATGATGATTGGATGTTTATTTATTCTGATTTAGAATGGGAGTTACTCAATGAAAGAGCTTATAGTTGCAGGAATAATTCTCATCCTGACTGGATGCGGTCCTGCAATCATCGGAGAACAGACTGCTGATTCGATACCCGAGGGGTGGTATAGTCCGAACAAGACGGACATACAGCTTTCGCATGACAGGGATCAATGCCGTGCCCGGTGTGTAAGCGCCTGAAACGTGTCACTGTGTGAGTCCTTCTGTATGAAGGGCAGAGGATATGAATGGCGCTGATTCCTTCTTGCAGGGTATGGAATGCATTACTCGGTTTTAGATAGGGGTAACTACAGTATGATGGCTCACACTGCCAAAACCGGCCGGACCATATGCAGTTTCAGTTCAACCAGTATCGGGCCAGGCAGCGGCTTATGCCCAAAAAGAAGCGGCAGAACCCGGCGGTCGGTAGGTGCCCTGAGCCTGTCAAATGTCCGGTATTCCTCGCACAGGTGAGCTGCGTGCGCCCAGCCTCCCACTACCTCGGCAGTATAATCGAGACGGCGCAGCAGGCGCTGGTCGTCGAAGCAGAAGATCTGCTCACGGGAGTGCGTCGGAATGTCAGGGGGAAAGGTGACATGCAGACGGGTCAATTGCCCTGAAGCGCTCTGCAATGGTTCGAGCGTCTCTATGAGAAAACCTTTGCGCGCAAGGATGAACGGCGCAGTCAGATAGTTCCATGTGGCATAGCCGCCGAAATACATGAAATCCAGATCATCCCAGAATAACAGCCTGCGGATTCCGCGGAATGCTTCCCGCGGGTTCTTTCTCTGCGCAACAATATTTCCGCTGCTGTCAAGGATGCGGACCTCGTCGTTTCCGATAAGTTCACCGGTCTGCCCCGGCTTCGGAAAATCATAAAAGAAGAACCCCGGCTCGGTCGTGAGCGCACGCATGCGCATGTGTTTAAGAACAGGACGCTGCTTTGCCGTGAACAGGAAACCGCTGGCTGATATTTCGGCGTCAAGCGCTTCGAGGCTGTTCCAATACTCCATGCCGCCATGCGCTTCAATGACTTCGTCCACTATCTGCATCGCGTTTTCAGCAGCCATCTGTGCTATCTCCTCGGCGCTTGTCAGACAATTTTCTTAATATTTAAAAGATTTCAATATTTCCGCATTCATATTGGGCACTCTTGCTTACCATTCGCCCACCCCGGCACCCCTCCAGGGAGGGGACTATAACGATGGGCTATTTATTTGAAAATTATGTTTGAGTTATATGCAGAGTTCCTTTTTAAAACTGTCACGACAAGTCACCGTCATCAGAACTTCCTGCCCTTAAATTGAAATCCCGATCCTTTAGTGTACAGCCGCCTCGACATGGAATTTAAGCCCTAATGCGCGAACAACTTTCAATATCGTGGCAAACTCCGGATTACCTCCCGGTGACAGCGCCTTATAAAGACTTTCGCGCCCGAGCCCAGTTTCGCGGGCAATCTGAGACATCCCTTTTGCCTTTGCAATATCACCGACAGCGGCTGAAATTACCGATGGATCTCCATCTTCAATAGCAGCCTCCAGATAAGCAGCCATATCCTCATCAGTTTTGAGGTGTTCAGCCGCATCCCATGGCACGGTCTTAACTTTTGCCTTTTTCATGTTTGTCCTCCTTCAGTGTCTGAGCCAACTGCATCGCGGCTGTAATGTCAGCCTTCTGAGTTCGCTTGTCACCACCAGCAAGTAGAATCACCAGTTCCTGACCCCACCGCAAAAAATACACCCGGTAGCCGGGACCATAATCGATACGTAATTCCGACACTCCTTCACCAACCGGTTTGACATCACCAAAGTTGCCTAACGACAAGCGACGTATGCGAACATTGATTCTGGCACGGGCCTGCCTGTCACGCAATGTATGAAACCATTTGACGTATGTCTCAGTCTGGCGAACCTCGATCATGAAAGTATTGTATCCCTAAGGATACAAGAAAGCAAGCGAGAATACGATTATACTCAGGCATCCGCTTGCCGATAGCGGTCCCATCCCAGAACTCAAACTGCATGGCATTTAGCTCTATCGCGAACTGATCATTGCCCAGTGGCGCCTCATCTATCGCATAGCAAACCGTATCATATACGTACATGCAGTTATCGACTCGCGCCGCAACCTCGAAGACATTCTTCTTGCCCGCATCATAAGTTGAATTATCGAACCGTCTCAAACGTATCCGTTCAGTTACGGGTTTAGTAAATCATAACCCCTCCTTACCTCCCCTTATCTTCAGGGGAGGAAGAACCCCCTCTCCTGAGGTAAGAGGGGAAAGGGGCGTTATTTTGCTTACTTTCAAACACCCAAACTCCTTGAATAAATAAGGATTTTTTGGTTAATATTACTACTCAATCAAGCCGAAGATTTTATAAGGGGATTCCTGACAATCATGAGTGAACTGAACAAGCTCAGAAAGAAGATCGATGCTGTAGACGACGAAATACTCGAACTCCTGAACAAACGTTCAGAGGTGGTTATCGAGGTCGGCAGCATCAAGCGCACCCAGAAGTCCCGCTTTTACAAGCCTGACCGCGAGCGCCAGATACTTGAGCGCCTTACCTCGCACAATAGAGGACCGTTCCCCAATGACGCGCTGAAGGCGATCTACCGCGAGATACTCTCTGCATCGGTCTCGCTTGAAGAGCCTCTGAAGGTCTCCTGCCTCGGCCCGCTTGCAACCTATACGCACCTTGCAGCCCTGCGCCATTTCGGTTCTTCAGCAGCCTTTGTACCGGTGGACAGCATCAAGAAGGTCTTTGAAAATGTCGAGACCGGCAAGGCAGAATACGGTGTTGTGCCGATCGAGAATTCCAATGAAGGTGTTGTGAGCCACACGCTCGACATGTTTGTGGACTCAGAGCTCCAGGTCGTTGCGGAGATTATTATCGAGATCTCCCATAACCTGCTCTCAAAACAGACAGACCGTTCAAAGATCAGGAAGATCTACTCGCATCCCCAGGGGCTCGCCCAGTGCAGGGGCTGGCTTGAAACCAATATGCCCGGAGTGCCGGTTGCCGAATCAACCAGCACTGCCAGGGCTGCTGAACTGGCTGCAAGGGAAAAAAACACTGCTGCCATAGCGAGCGAGATCGCAGCCCGCATGTATGACCTGAATATCATAGAAAGGAACATCCAGGACAACCGGCGGAACATAACCCGCTTTCTGGTCATCTCAAAGGAGTTCCCGCACCGGACAGGCAATGACAAGACCTCGGTCATGTTCTCGATCAAGCATAAGCCGGGGTCTTTGTATGACGTGCTGCTGCCGTTTAAACGGGCAAAGATAAACCTTACCAAGATAGAATCGCGGCCTTCAAAGAGAAAGGCATGGGAATACATCTTCTTTGTCGACATGGAAGGCCATATTGAAGACAAGAAGATACACAAGGCCGTTGACTCGTTGAAAGAGAACTGTCTGTATCTTAAAATCTTGGGATCATATCCGCAGGGGAAGGTGTCATGATACAATCGCCGGAATATATCACCGTACTTCAGCCATATGTGCCGGGCAAGCCTATCGAGGAACTCGAACGGGAGCTGGGCATTTCGAATTCGATCAAACTCGCATCAAACGAAAACCCGCTCGGCCCGTCTCCTGAGGCCGTCAAGGCGATAAAGGATTCCTTTGCTGACCTGAACCGATATCCTGACGGAGCAGGCTATTACCTGAAGAATGCGCTTTCGCAGATGCTCTCCGTAAGTCCTGACGAACTGATACTCGGCAATGGCTCAAACGAACTTCTCGACATTGCTGCACGGACCTATCTGCAGGCAGGGGACGAAGCTGTGATGGCATCACCCTCGTTTGTGGTATACGGCATGGCAGTACAGTCAGTAGGGGGAAGATCGGTCCAGGTGCCGCTAAAGGACTATCGTCATGACCTCGAAGCAATGGCAGCTGCGATCACACCAAGGACAAAAATGGTGTTCATCGCAAACCCGAACAACCCCACAGGCACGATCAATACAAAAGACGAGTTTGACGCCTTCATGGAGAAGACCACGGACAACATGCTTGTTGTTGTTGACGAAGCTTACTATGAATATGTTTCAGCCCCTGACTATGCTGACAGCATGAAGCAGTTCAGTGCAGGCAGGAACATCCTCATCCTCAGGACCTTTTCGAAGATATACGGCCTTGCAGGTCTGCGCATAGGCTACGGCATAGCAAAGAAGGAGATCCTGACAGACATGAACAGGCTCCGGGAACCTTTTAATACCAATTCCCTGGCTCAGAAGGCGGCCCTCGCTGCGCTCAGGGACAAAGCACACGTCAGCAATTCACGAAAGATCAATGCCGAGGGCAAAGAATATCTGTATCAGCAGCTCACCTCTCTTGGCATTTCCTATGTGCCGACAGAGGCAAACTTTATCTTTATCCCAATCAAGGACTCTATCGCAATCAACAACGGCCTGATGAAAAAAGGCGTTATCATCCGGCCTATGGGTCCAATGGCAATCCGCGTGACCATAGGTCTGCCTGAGGAGAACAGAAGGTTTATCGAAGCATTGAAAGAAGTAATCACGAGTTAAAAACACAAATAATTAACTATAAAATCCCTCCTATCCTCCCTTTGCCAAAGGGAGGTATCATACCCCTCTTTGGCAAAGAGGGGTGAGGGGAGATTTTTTAATGGGAGCATCAAAATGGACATCATCGTCTTAGGTTCTGAAGCAACAGAGGAAGACATACGTCATATAGTCAAGAAACTGGAGAGCCGCGGCCTCCAGGCGCACATATCAAAGGGCACCGAGCGTACGATCATCGGCGCTATCGGAGACACCTCAAAAGTTACCGAGGAAGAGGAAGATTCATTCCGCGCGGCACACGGCGTTGAAAATGTGGTCAGGATCGTCAAGCCTTACAAGCTTGCAAGCCGCGAGTTTCAGAAAGAAAACACCGTGATCAATGTGCGCGGGATTGCCATAGGCGGCAAGAATATACCGGTTATGGCAGGCCCCTGCGCAGTGGAGAACAGGACAATACTCACGGGCATCGCTGAAAAAGTGAAGGCTGCAGGTGCAACGTTCCTGCGCGGAGGGGCATTCAAGCCACGGACATCCCCGTATGCCTTTCAGGGGCTCGGCGAAGAAGGTCTGCAATATCTTGCTGAGGCGAGAGAAAAAACCGGCCTTCCGATAATCACCGAGATCATGGACCCACGCGACATGGATGTGATAAACAAATACGCAGACATTATTCAGATCGGTGCACGGAATATGCAGAACTTCAGGCTCCTTCTTGAGGTCGGCGCCTCTGACAAACCGGTGCTGCTGAAGCGCGCTCTTTCATCGACCATCCAGGAATGGCTCATGTCGGCAGAATATATCATGTCCCGCGGCAATCATAACGTCATGCTCTGCGAGCGCGGCATCAGGACATTCGAGACCGCAACAAGAAATACACTTGACCTGAGCGCTGTGCCTGTTTTGAAGGAGCTTACGCATCTTCCAGTTGTTGTTGACCCCAGCCATGGGGTGGGCAAGCGGAGTCTGGTTGCTCCCATGGCAAAGGCAGCAATAGCAGCAGGTGCTGATGCACTCATTATTGAGGTGCATTCCAATCCTGAAGAAGCGATGTCTGACGGAGACCAGTCACTCAGGCCGGATCAGTTTGAACAGCTGATGAAAGAGATGAAGCCGGTGGCAACAGCTGTCGGCAGGGAGATCTGATCGTTGATCTTCCGCAAGACAGCAGTTCTCGGCGTCGGTTTGCTTGGTGCATCCTTCAGCCTCGCACTCAAAAAGAACGGTCTCTGCAACCACATTACAGGGTTTGGCAGAAGCAGGGAAAACCTCGGGCGCGCAAAAGACCTTGGAATCCTTGACGCTGTCGCAGCTGATCCTGAATCAGCATGCAGCGATGCGGACCTCATACTCCTTGCTGCACCTGCGGGCTCGTTTGTTGAACTGACAAGGCAGGCCGCCCCTTCTATCAAAAAGGGGGCAATTGTGACTGATGTGGGAAGCGTAAAAGGCGACCTTGTTTCTGAACTTGAAAGGCTGATGCCTCCTGGTGCGCATTTCATCGGAAGCCATCCTATCGCCGGCAGTGACCGTTCAGGTATTGAGGCCGCTCATGCTGAGCTGTTTTGCGATGCACTCTGCATCGTAACTCCAACGGAACAGTCCGACCCCTCTGCATTGAAGAACGTTATGGAGCTCTGGTCAGGCCTGGGATCAAAGGTAATGGCCATGGGGCCTGCCCGGCATGACAGGGTTTATGCTGCCGTGAGCCACCTTCCCCATCTCATCGCTTTTGCGATGGTCAATACCGTATCAGACATTGACAAGTCATATCTGTCGTACTGCGGGCAGGGCTTCAAGGATATGACCAGGATTGCCGCAAGTTCTCCTGATATCTGGACAGACATTTCTCTCCTTAACAGGCAGAATCTGATCGAGATGATAGCCCTGTTCAAAGAGAATCTGAACAGGATGGATGCGCATTTGAAAACAGCTGAACCAGATGCGCTCAAACAGGAGTTCATCAGGGCAAGCACTGCGAGGAAAAGCATTGGACAGGATTGAGATAACAAGAGCAGCGCGGTTCGCCGGAGAAGTGACGCCACCCCCTGACAAGTCCATATCGCACAGGGCTGTGATGTTCTCTTCCTTAGCCAGGGGCAAGGGTGTGGTAAGAAACTTTCTGAGGGCACAGGACACAGAGAGCACCATGCATGCCTTCAGGGCCCTCGGCATCGAGATCGACGACCAGGGCCACACCCTCATCATTCAGGGCAAAGGGCTGCATGGTCTGACAGAACCGGCTGACATTATCGACTGCGGAAATTCCGGCACCACGATCCGGCTGCTTTCCGGCGTACTTTCCGCAAATCCGTTCTTTTCTGTGGTGACCGGTGACAGTTCTCTTCGTTCCCGGCCCATGGCAAGGATCATCAAGCCCCTCAGCCTCATGGGTGCCCGGATAGCAGGCAGAGACCAAAATCGTTATGCGCCTTTCGCCATCAGCGGCGGAAGCCTCAAAGCAATATCCTACGACATGCCGATGGCAAGCGCACAGGTTAAATCAGCTATTCTTCTGGCCGGCCTCTATGCAGGGGGAAGCACCCTAATAACTGAGCCGTCAAAGTCCCGCGACCACACAGAGCGCATGCTGCCTGCTTTTGGCGCAGATCTGAAAACAGATGGTCTGAGCGTCTCAATACATTCAGGCAAAGAGCTTTATGCGCAGGAAATCGATGTGCCGGGCGATTTTTCTTCGGCCGCTTTTTTTATGGTTGCCGCACTGCTGATTCCAGGAGCAGAGGTTATGCTGAAAAATGTCGGCATCAATCCGACACGGACAGGCCTCATTGATGTATTACGGAACATGGGAGCGCATATCGTAATTGACAATGTCCGCTCTGTATCAGGAGAACCTGTAGCAGACATCTTCTGCAAGGGTCAAACAGGCCTTAAGGCCGCAACAGTCACTGCAGAGATGGTTCCTTCCCTGATCGACGAGTTCCCCATCCTCTGCATTGCCGCTGCACGGGCAGAGGGCACAACTATCATCAGGGGCGCAGAAGAACTGCGCCTCAAGGAATCGGACCGTATCAAGGCCATGGCCACGGAACTTTCCAAAATGGGAGTTGCGCTCGAGGAATTTCCTGACGGTCTGAGCATTACCGGCACCGAAACCCTCAGACCGGCAGAAGTTGACAGTCATGGCGATCACAGAATAGCAATGTCCATGGCAGTGGCAGGCCTTATTGCAGAGGGTACAACAGCGATCAGCAACGCCTCTGCTGTTGCCATTTCTTTCCCTGACTTTTTCACAAGCATCAGGCGACTGACCGCATGAACAGGGTGATCGCCATAGATGGCCCTTCAGGAGCGGGAAAGAGCACCATCGCCAAACTGCTGGCACAGGACCTCGGGTACGAATACCTTGATACCGGTGCCCTGTATCGTGCCGTTGCACTCGGCCTCCTGCATCTGGGGCTGAACGAGGAGACAGGAGACGATGAGCTTGCAGCAGCCCTCGAAAAAATTAAAGTCTCTTTCAGGATGGGCAGGGTCTTTCTGAACCATAAGGACGTTTCCCAGGAAATCCGTTCACCGGAGGCAAGTCACTTCGCTTCTGTCTTTTCTGCCCGCCGCCTTGTCCGGGAATTACTGCTCGATATTCAGCGCGAGGCATTGCACCATGCAGACCTGGTGGCTGAAGGCAGGGATATGACAACTGTGGTCTTCCCCTATGCTTACAGGAAGTTTTATCTTGACGCCTCTGTGGAAGAGCGGGCAGAACGCCGCACCCTTGAAATGAAAACAAAAGGGTATGAGGTCAGCAGAGAAAAGATCTGTCTGGATATCATCGAGCGCGATGCCAGAGACTCGGGAAGAGATCTGGCGCCGCTCAAAATAGCAGAGGATGCGGTGCTTATCGACTCTACAGGCATGTCCGTGCAGGACGTATTCAGAAAAGTCCTCGAGATCATACGACAGGATGAGCAGCGGTGAAGAGAGACGGTACCATGAAGGTCATCACCGCTAAACGGGCAGGCTTCTGCTTTGGCGTAAAGCGCGCGATTGATATCACGTTTGATATGGCAAAGGAAGACAAAAAAGGCCTTTTCACACTCGGCCCGATCATCCACAACCCCCAGGTCATAGCAAAACTCGAACAGGAGGGAATATCCCCCCTTGAGATCGACGACCTTGACGCCAGAAAGATCTCTGCTCTGATCATCAGGACCCACGGCATACCATGCCAGACGCACGACACGATATTATCCAAGGGCATCAGGATCATCGATGCGACCTGCCCTTTTGTAAAAAATGCCCAGCACTATGCTAAACTCTTGAAGAAAAATGGCTATCAGGTCGTTATTTTAGGCGACAGGGACCATCCTGAGGTAAAGGGCATTGTAAGCTATGCAGGCGATGATGCCATTGTTCTTGACGACAATTCGGCGCTGCCGAAACTTAAACCAAAGGTCGGTGTCGTAGTCCAGACCACGCAGCCGATAGAGGCCTTGAAAAAGGCTCTTTCGCAGATCATAGAACACGCACGGGAAGTAAAGGTATATAATACGATATGCAACTCAACGGCCCTCCGTCTCAAGGAGACCGAAGAGATGGCGCGTAAGGTCGATGTCATGATCGTTGTCGGCGGCAAGAACAGCGCAAACACGACACAACTTGCACGCCTCTGCAATTCCATGTCGGTCAGGACATATCACATCGAGACAGAAGATGAGCTCGATGCGTCCTGGTTTGATAATGTGAAAAAGGTAGGCATCACTGCAGGCGCATCGACGCCTGACTGGATCATACGAAAAGTAGAAAAAAGAATACATGCTATAGGGGGAAGCCAGTAATGGATGAAACGATGAACAATAACGAAATGGAGAGACTCTACGCCGAGACGTTCCAGACGATCTCGCCTGGCACGCTGCTGCGGGCCAGGGTGATCTCTATCAAAGCGGACGGTGTCATGGCAGACATCGGGTACAAATCTGAAGGTTTTATCAGAAGAGAGGAGTTCTCTGACGAAGAGATGCAACAGCTCAGGCCCGGAGACACGCTTGAGGTTTATGTCGAACAGATGCGGGATTCAGAGGGCATGATGCGGCTTTCCAAGGAGCGGGCATCGAAGATTAAATCCTGGGATTCGCTTGAAAAAGCAGCGCAGGAAAACACCCTCATCGATGGAAAGATCATCGAAAAGACCAAGGGCGGCATGACCGTTGACATCGGCGATGTCAAGGCCTTCCTTCCTGCATCGCAGATCGATATCAAACTGATCAAGGACCTTGACAGCCTGATCGGAAAGGTCATGTCCTTCAGGATCCTCAAGATGAACAGCAAACGCTCGAACATCATAGTATCGAGGAGGATCATCCTTGAAGAGGAGCGGTCACAGAAAAAAGGTGAAACCCTCAGCAAGATCGCCGAAGGTGCTCTTATCCACGGCACAGTCAAGAATATCACTGACTACGGTGTGTTCGTGGACCTGGGCGGACTCGATGGTCTGCTTCATATCTCAGACATCTCCTGGGGAAGAATAAGCCATCCCAGCGAGTTCTTTGCCGTTGGCGACGACATTGAGGTCAAGGTCCTTAAGTATGATGCAGAGAAAGAAAAAGTGACCCTCGGTTATAAGCAGAAGAACCCTGACCCCTGGGAAAACATTGAGGGGAAATACCCGGTAGGAGCACGGGTAAAGGGCAAGGTGGTCAGTATCACCGATTACGGGGCATTCATTGAGATAGAAAGCGGGCTCGAAGGGCTTGTCCATGTCTCTGAGATCGACTGGTCACCAAGACCGAAACATCCGTCCAAGTACCTCTCGATCGGCGAAATAGCCGAGGCTGTTGTGCTCAGAGTGGACCAGGCAGACCGTAAACTCTCGCTGAGTATACGCCAGACAAAGCAGAGCCCCTGGCAGCTGGTAAAAGAACACTACCAGCCGGGACAGACCGTATCAGGGAAAGTCAGGAGCATCACGGATTTCGGCGCCTTCGTTGGCCTTCCTGAGGGCATTGACGGCCTCATCCATATATCCGACATGTCCTGGACAAAACACGTAAAACATCCCGCCGAGATTCTGAAAAAAGGTCAGAAAGTCGATGCAGTCATCCTCTCTATAGATGCCGAGAGGGAAAAAATAGCCCTTGGTCTGAAGCAGCTTGAGCCTGACCCCTGGATCAGCAGGATTCCGGAACAGTTCAAACTCGGCGATGAGGTTACCGGCACAGTCCTGAAGACAACGGATTTTGGCATCTTCCTTGAGATGGAGGGGGGCGTTGAAGGACTTATCTATTCCTCCGAGATCGTGCAGCCTGAGGGGGAGCCGATCAAAGACGGCGATCATGTCAAGGCCCGCATCATCAGGATCGACACGGATGAACGGAAGATCGGCCTCAGTATGAAGCATGTGGGAAAAGCTGAACAGTGAAAAAATCCTGCATCATCATCAGTATCGTTCTGCTCTGCCTTATGGTGGTCAGCCTGTCGCTTACACTCTTTCAGAAGAAGATACCCCTCAGAAGCCGGCTTGCACTGGTCAGAATTGAAGGGCCTATCCTCGATTCCCGGGACATCGTTGAAGAGGTCAAGGAATATGCAAGGGACCATTCGATCAAGGCGATCATCCTCCGCATTGACAGCCCGGGCGGCGCAGTTGCCCCCTCTCAGGAGATCTATGAGGAAGTGAAAAAAGCTACTGCTGCAAAGAAAGTTGTTGTATCCATGGGCTCCATCGCCGCATCCGGCGGGTATTATATTGCTGCTCCTGCAGATATGATCATTGCCAATCCCGGCACCCTGACCGGCTCCATAGGCGTTATCATGGAGATCCCGAATATTGAGGGCCTGATGTCAAAGATCGGCGTCACGACAGAAGTGATCAAGAGCGGCAAACACAAGGACATGGCATCCGCTTTCAGAAAGATGGGCGTCGAAGAACGGGAACTTCTTCAGGGAGTGATGGACAACGTGCATGAACAGTTTATCAGGGCCGTTGCAGCAGGAAGAAAACTTAAGGTGGAGGATGTGCGGTTGATTGCCGACGGCAGGATCTTCAGCGGAGAGCAGGCAAAGACGCAGAAGCTGGTGGACGAACTCGGCACACTCGAGGACACGGTGAAGAAAACAGCAGAACTGGTCGGCATTTCCGGCGAGCCTGATCTGGTGGAGAAAAAAGAAAAGGCCTCCATCATGGAACTGCTGAAGTCCAGATTTCCGAAAGAACTTACTGATATTTTCCCGACACTCAGGATAAAATTTCTCTATACACCTTAGTAATGGAGGTCATATGACAAAGTCAGTCCTTATTGAAAAGGTTTCGGAAAAGGTCGAGGGTCTTACACGGAACCAGACAGAGATCGT
>JACRHC010000083.1 GCA_016217675.1 Nitrospirota bacterium | reverse complement strand
GTGCGGATTTGCAGAAATGCGGGTTTCTTGAAATATAATGCTCCGGTGAAACATGGAGGTTCGTAAAGTTACATCTGCCGCCGCCTGATATCCTTATCTTGCTGCCGATCTTCTGGCTGTGGTCCAGCAGAAGAACAGACCTCCCGCGTTTGCCTGCCTCGCTTGCGCAGATAAGGCCGGATGCTCCGGCACCTATAATAATGACGTCTTTATGCATCTACCTGATCTGCAGATATTCACGGGCAAGGGCAGGATAAAGGCGCGGATTAAAAAGGATGTTGGTCATGAAATAGCATTCATGGGTGCAGTAGCACTGGCTGTCTTTGATGCTGTTCAGTATTGCCTTTGCCCTGTCTGACCTGAGCAGCTTCTGCATGTCATATCCATGGTCTCTGACATTGCCGAGTCTTCTTCTCAGGATTTCGCAGGGAAAGACCTCTCCGGTCTCCTCAAGGACAATGTTCAGCACGCCTGCGTAACAGGGAATCAGACGCTTCTGCGCATCGTTTGTCCGGGATATGAGACTGCGTTGAAGGATGTCCTGCGCGGCCTTGATACGTGCACCCTGAAAACGATATGTCTTTGCCGATTCCTTCTTCTTCAGGTTCTGTTCAAGCCGCCCGATTGCTTGACGATATTTCTGCTGATCAACATTCTGAAAACCCTTGTCTGAAAGGTTTCCCCTGATAAGGGAGATGGTGTGTGTCTTAATGTTTTCCATGCTGCCCACAAAATTTATGATGCAATCCATTTCGTCCTGATTTTCCGAACAGAAGACCGTGTTTACGCCCAATTCGAAGTTCGGGTACGCATCAAGAAGCTCCCTGAGCAGGCGATACGTTTCCATGGTTTTCGAAAAACTGCCGGGGGTATTGCGCAGCCTGTCGTGGGCCTCATCTATCCCGTCGAGCGACAGTTTTACTGCGACCGTGCTCTTTGGGCAGTCTTTAAGTATCTGCTCAGTCATCTCCCTGATGCGGCCGGGAAGAAGGCCATTTGTCGGGAAGAGCATGATCGCCGGTTTATTATTTTTGTAAAAGATCCTGCTTATTTCGGGCAGGTCATCTCTCAGGTAGATCTCACCTCCGGAAAAGGCCAGCCAGAGCAGGTCGCCGAACGACGAAGAGATCTTCCGCATCTCATCAAGGGAGAGTTCCTGATCAGGACCTGTCTGATCGGCGTCAGACCGGAGATAAAAGCAGAAAGGACATCTGGCATTGCATTTACGCGTTATGAAGAAGGTGAGGTGGATCGGCCGCTTTTTGACCAGAATGGAACTGATATGACGGAAGGGCGAATACATCAGACTGTCTTCCTGTGGGACTGAAGATAATACGCCATGCCTGCTGCGCCGCCTGCAGCCACTGCCAGAGGATAGACCAGTGAATAATAGAGCGTTGCCTTGATGCCGAAGGCTCGGTCCTTTTCCCTGAAGAAGGCCCTGATCAGAGACCTGTTGACCGCAAGATCGATGGTGAGAACGACGACAATACAGGCCAGGAAGAAGGTGGCAGGAGCGATGACGAGGCAGAGGGAAAAAAACCATATGAGGGAAGAGCAGAATACATTGAACTTCAGCTCCACCGAGGCTGTTCCCGAGTCTGCTGTCAGGTCCCTGTTGCCCATGGAGTATGCGATCCAGTATTTTGATTTTCTGAAGGCATTTCCGAGGGATTTTCCGAGATCATAGTTGAAGATATGCTTTACCAGAATAGCGCTGTCCATGATGAGCCGCTGGCCTGAGCGCCTCAGCCTGTGGCTGAACTCCACATCCTCTATGATCGGTGCAAAGTCCTCGGGAAAGCCGCCGCTCTTCTCAAAAACGTCCCGGCCTATCACCATGGCATGGCCCGCAATATAGTCAGGCTCAAGGCTCCTGAGTTCAGAATAATTGATGAAGATAGACTGAAAGGTGCTGAAGAAGGTGTCGTCAAAGGCTATGGGTGTGTAGCTGCCTCCAATGACAAGGTCCCTGTTGTTCTCATAGGCATTGGTCGCATGCAGGACCGTATCGTCCTGAACAACGCAGTCCACATCGATGAAGAAGAGGGCGTTGCCGAGGCTGTTCCTTGCCCCCGTATTTCGCGCCCTGGACGCGCCTCCCTGTTTTTCGAGCCGGATCAGACGGCAGGGGAACTTGCTGATTAATTCGACAGAGTTATCAGTAGAACAGTCATCGACGACAATCACCTCGAAAGGTTGGTGCCTGACAGAAAATAATGCCTTCAGGCAGGTTTCGACAAAGGTGCTGCCGTTATGATTCGGGATGATTACCGATAGCCTTGTACTCATCGCCTATTATGAAATAAGCCCCCTGCATATGCCAATTAAATTATTCTCATTTTTGGTGCGGGAGGTGCCTGTATGCATATTGGCAGCGCAGGACGATTATTTTCTTTCTTTGCGTCATGTTATCATATCTCTGTCTAAAGAAAGTAATGAGCGCAACGGCGATAAGCACTTTGACGTTTAGCAGTGTAATGACATTCTTGTATATAAAGGAGTGAAGCCATGAAAGTAGTTGCCCTGAACGGTAGCCCCAGAAAAGAAGGAAACACCCGCGATGCGATCAATGTTGTTTTTGAAGAGTTGAAGAAGGAGGGGATCGAGACTGAGTACCTTCAGTTAGGCGGCTCGGATATCAGGGGCTGCAAGGCCTGTTATAAATGCTTTGAGTTGAAGAATAGACGCTGTATACAGAATGATGAACTCAATACGTTTGTCGAAAAGATGATCAGCGCTGACGGCATTATCATCGGTTCTCCGACCTATTTCGCAAATGTGTCGACCGAGGTGAAGGCGCTCATAGACCGTGCAGGCCTTGTTGCCAGGGCAAATGACCATCTCTTTAAACGCAAGGTCGGGACAGCGGTTGTGTCGTTCAGACGTGCCGGAGGAACAGATGTTTATTCAAGCATCAACTATTTTTTCGGCATCAGTCATATGATCATTCCCGGTTCAAGCTACTGGAGTATTGGCCAGGGCAGGAACCCGGGCGAGGTATTAAAGGATGAAGAAAGCGTTACGACATTCAGACACCTTGGTGAGAATATGGCCTGGCTCCTCAAAAAGATCCACGCCTGAATTACCAGGAGGGTTGTCTGGATCAGAGGCCGAGGCCCTCAAGCAGTCGCACGATCACTTCATTGGCGATATGCCGCCCCTTTCTGGTAAGGCGGAAGTGATGTTCAGTCATTTCGGTCAGATCCAGCCGCAGCAATTCCTCGCCTGCTGCAGCAAGACCCAGTCCGAATTGGCTGGCATCAGCGAGTCTGATTCCTTCAACCTTGCGAAGACCGAGAAAGACAAATTCCTTTAACGCATCTTCAGATGATATCCCGGTTCTCTCAACCTCTGGGTCGGCATTTTCAGACAGCCTTTCAAGATACTCGGCGATGTCTGATATATTTCTGGTCCGGAAACCCCTGATGAATCCATGGGCGCCTGCTCCGACACCAAGATAGTTGCCGCGGTCCCAGTAATTCATATTGTGTATGCAGTGATACCCTGGCAGGGCGTAGTTCGATATCTCGTACTGTTCATAGCCTGATGCAGCAAGGTGGTCGATGGCGAGGTCAGACATCTCAAGGATCAGTTCTTCATCCGGCATTCTGGTCTCCCGTGCATCGAGGGCTCTTTTGAGCGGAGTCTCCTGTTCGGGTGTGAGCTCATATGCTGAGATATGCCGCGGCGCAAGGGCAACTGCCTGGTCAAGAGAATTCTTCCAGGTCTTAATGCTCTGACCGGGAATGCCGTACATGAGATCAAGGGAAAAGTTTACCAAACCTGCCGAGAGGACCATCTCGGCAGACCGTATGGCTTCATCTGCAGAATGGATCCTTCCGAGTGTCTTAAGTTCCCTGTCCTGAAAGGATTGAACGCCGAGGCTCAGCCGGTTGACGCCGCCTGATAACATTATCCGGAGCTTTGCTTCGGTGAGAGTGCCGGGGTTTGCCTCAACCGTAATCTCTGCATGGTCAGTTAGGCTGTAGTTTTCGGAAATGCAGGCAAGTATGCGGTCCAGACACTCTTCCGGCAGTATGGAGGGTGTGCCGCCGCCTAAGAAGACGGTCTTCAACCTCTCTGCAGACCCCTTCTTCATCTGCAGTTCACTGCAGAGCGCATCAGTGTACCGAAGGGCAAGGGATTCATCATACGGCATCGAAAGGAAGTCGCAGTATATGCACTTTTTTACGCAAAAGGGGATATGGATATATACGTATTCAGCCATGCTGCAGGCAAGGCCCTAACAGGCTGTCACCCCTGAGGCAGATGAATACCATCAGAACCTGTTACGAGTTTTCCCTCCCATCCGCTTATACCTCCCCTGAGACATTGTGCATTGAACCCCCGGTTCTTCAGGAGAAAAGCAGCGACCATACCGCGTGAATCATTGAGGCAGTATGTGATGTATTTCTTTGAGCGGTCAAATGAGGCGCATTGATGCCGCAATTCTTCCACAGGGATATTCACCGCCCCGTAAATATGTTCTTCGGCATATTCGGGAGGTATCCTGGCATCGATGATCATATACTCGTCCAGGCATGTCTCAACATTGATATCTTCGGGGAAGATATTGTCGAGAAAGGAAGGTTTTACGATCTGATCGAAATCCTTTTTCAATAGGGTAAAGACTGTTGTCTTTTCGAGGGCCTGACAGGTTGCATTACGGGGATCGCACCTGATGAGGGCTTCTTCTCCGAAGGCCTCTCCTTCGCCCAATACGGCTATCTGCTGCGGCTCCTGCTCTTCTTTTTTCTTCTTTAATACGGCGACACGTCCGGATTTGATAATGTAATAGCTGTCACCTTTTTCACCCTGCACAATGATATTTTCACCAGCATGGTATTCCTTTTCCTCCATCTTTTCTATCACCGCGCACATCTTCTCAGGATCAAGGAGCTGGAATGGCTGAAGTGTCTTTATGCTGCTGAAATGCGAATAATCCTCGTCTTTTCTTGAAAGCAGAGTCTTGAAGGCTGACTCATGCAATATCAGATCCTCAAAATCCTTCTTCTGCAGCTTATAGAGTATGACATCGGTTACTGAACGGACTGAACTCGAACGCACCGAGCAGGTCAGCAGGGCCATCTCGCCAAAGCCCTGTCCGCTTCGTACTACAGACAGCTTTGCATCCTGACCGGATTTTGTTTTCTTGGTAACTTCAAGCTCGCCCTGTTTTACGAAATAGAAGGAGTCACCCACTGAGCCTTCCTGAATGATCTCACTGTTGGCAGGAAACATTACCTCAGAGATCTGTTTTGCAAGAATATCCAGTGAGCTTTCGGAAAGGCTCGAAAAATAATGATACTTCTTCAGATCGGCAGATTGAAGTGACATTGTCATCCTCCCTTTAATTGGCTGATTTGCGCTCTTAAGAGAGCTGCAGCATCGGCCTTTGCGGCCTTATATATTTCGCTGTAATGTTTACGGAGGAATATGGATACGGTCTCATTGTAGTTCTGTGGGAATATGTTGTCAAGATTTAGTCAGAGCAGCCGGCAAGCATTCAGTTACAAGGAGTGTGCCTCCTCCCCTTTCCAGGGGGGAGGTTGGGTGGGGTATTGGAGAGTCGGCCATAACCTCGTGTTGCGGTACAGTCTGTTTTTTCGTATGATCTAATGCAGATCGAGCGCATTGGGGGGTGGGTCAGTGGAAGACAGATACCGCGTTGTATTTGAGGGGAAATTCAAGTCTGATGTATCTCAGTCAGAGATACGTAATCGTCTGCTTGTAATCTATCAGGGTAAACAGTCCTCAGTCGATATCTTCTTTTCAGCCAGGAGGATTGTCATTGGAAAGGACCTGTCCTATCAGAATGCAAAGAAAAGGCTGACACAGTTCGAAGAGGCAGGCCTGCACTGCATACTGATTAAGGAAGTGCCTGAACCGTTGAAGGAAGGTCCTGCAGCGGCACTGCAGGAAGCAGCTGCGAAGACCGTCAGTTCGCAGCAACCGGCCAGTGCTCTGTTCGGTGTCTCTGACCCTGGCGTCAATTATGATGTTTCTCTGCGTGTCATCGTTGCAGAGGCCTGGGGTCTGATCGCCGGTGTAAAGGCGGAGATATGCGGTGCGGCAATTCTTACAGGATTAATATATGGGATTTTTTTTATGACAGGCTATGTCATACCCCTCTTTATGGGTGAGGCTGGCAGGAATCTGTATGTTGCGTATGGCCTCCTGTATGGCTTTGGTGCAATATCCTATCCCCTGACAGCAGGCCTGATCATGATGGGCGTAAAAAGGGCCGCAAAAGATAACGTCTCGGTTTCCATGATATTTCGCTCTATCAACAAAGGCATATTACTGCTCAGTCTTTTCCTCACTGTCGTCGGGTATGCACTCTTCGCCCTGTTCTATTCGCTCGGCGCGGACCACTTCCTGGCAGGAAGCGGCGAAATCCTGTTCTTCCCTGTCTTTGCACTCTGTGTCCCACTGATCGAAGAAAAGGGGATGGGACCTTTTACTGCGCTCCGGACGTTTTTTCGGATGCTCTTCAGATACTTCCCGACCATAGCAGCACTCTACCTGTCGCTCATCTGCATCAATATCTTTGGGAGCTTTCTCCTTATCGGTTTTATATGGACCATCCCCTTGTCATTTGTTGCCAGCGGTGTGCTCTTCAGGAATATTATGGCTGCTCCGGCCCTTGTCGAAGTTGAGGGCAAGTCAATGACAGGAGACCGGCAGAGGCCGGTTCCGACAGCTCCGGCGCGGCAGACAGCCGGGCCAACACTGACCGGAAATGAGTGGCAGAATGCCGTTGCTGTGGTTCTGCTCGTCATGATCATTGCTGGCGTCAGTACCAGGCTCTGGGCTTTGAAGGAATCCCGGAATATCCATCCGCCTGTTAATGTGGCAGCAAACAGCAGGAATGTCCTTGTGCATTCTGATAAGGCCCTGTTCATGCTCTCGCCTGACGGCAGGACCGAGAGGCGGGTGGAACTCAGCACCTTCGGCCTGCGGAGGGAGCCTGCTGACCTCGAGCTCCTTGAGGATGGGACTATTCTGATCGGCGATATGGACAAAAAGGTGATACTCAGGTGCAGCCCTGAAAATGGCTCATGTCAGACCATCGGGCCCCCGAATAATTACCGGATCGAGGAGAACTTCAAGTTCGTTGCAGATGAGAAAAGGAACCTCCTGTTTGTGGCTGACACCAACAATCACCGGCTGATCGTTCAGGATTTGGCCGGAACTGCATACCGCCTGCTTGAAAGTCCTTCCAATATCGCATACCCTAACGACATGGGCCTTGATGACAGTGGAGGCCTCTGGATAAGCAATACTCTTCACGAACGCATCATGTCCTTTCAGGTTGAGGGAGATGCAGTGAAAGACAGCAGCAGGATTATCAGTCTGGATCCCTTTGGAGCCGCTGTCACTGCGCTCGGCCAGGCACTGCAGGGCTCTTCAGACCGGCAGAAGGTGATGGCAGATCTGCAGGCTGCCAAAAAGGATATGGAGGCGATAAAAAAGGACCCACTTGCGGTCTCACTCGACATGATCCATAAGCGGCCCCTTGCACTTGCCTGGGGCTCTGACGGAAACGTCTGGATAGCAGCAAGTGATCCTGTTGTCACGACCGCCGGCATTCGGGTCTTTGATGCAGCAGGTAAACAGGTCCGCAGCATTCATCTGGACAAAGGCGCGGTGCCCGAAGATATTGTACGTTCAGGGAACAGGATGGTGATTGCCGACACCGGGCTGTTTCAGATCTTCGCTGCCTCGATCGATTCGGGTAATATCTTCCCCTTCGGCGACGCGACACTGCAAGGGGCCCTGACCAAATCCCGGGACAGGCTGGTTTTCTATCGTGAAATACTCAAGTGGTCAACCTGGGCGCTTCTGTTTCTGGCCCTTGCGACAGTCGTTCTCCTGTTCGTCATCTTCAGGGGCAGGCGCAAGTCTGCAGAGAGAGGTGTCCAAAGATGAGTTTTCTGGACAAGAAATTTCTGGGCGGTCTTGCTGTGGGCTTCATCGTATTCCCGATTCTCTTAGTCCTTGGGGCTCTTGTTGTCACCAGGGTTCTGTTTGCTGACAGGGGGAAACTTCCTGCGCCTGAGATGCCCTATGAGCAGTCTGTAGCTCTTGACTGGAATTTGACGGGGCTTGACGGTGCTGTTGTAAATCTGCAGGAGCTTGCCAGCCGTAGGCCTGTGTTCATTAACTTTTGGGCGACCTGGTGCCCTTCCTGCGTTAAGGAAATGCCGAACATAGAGAAACTCCATAGCATGTTTAAGAACCAGGTGGTCTTTGTCTGCGTTTCGAACGAAGATGTCGCGACCCTGAAAGATTTTGCCCTCAAAAAGAATATCCGGATGCCGCTTTACAAGCTCTATGGCGAGAGGCCTCCCGGGCTTGAGAGCCGCGCAGTGCCTGCCACCTTTATCCTGTCGCCTGAAGGCAGGATAAAGGTAAAACATATCGGCGCTGCAGACTGGGCTGACGAGAAGGTTGTTGCGTACCTGACCACACTCGTGGGAAGTGGGGGAAAGTAGCGTGCAGCTCCTGGAAAGATAAGAACCATGAAGACGAAATTAGTAATTGTCACAATATTTCTGATCTCTTTACTCTCAGTAACATGTCAGAAGCACGAAAAAGTTTATAAAGGAGGCCCCTATTTTTTTGATCTCTTTGTGGGATATGGCAAACCCTTTGTCCCGGCAAAAGAACTATCATATGCGCAGTCTCAAAACATGGATGCATATTTTATGGCGTACTACGATGAGCAAGGTAGAATTATTGCATTCGTTAAGTATTTGTATAAGACTTTTGAATTTTGCGATTTATACTATTATCAGCAATCCGGAGGGCTTGAGCGGGTTGAAACATATAAATCTGAAAGAGAAAAATATATTTTCATATATGATTCAAATGGCAAGAGAATAATCAGCGAGACGCGTTCATTGTGGTAGAGCGTGAGACGCACTGACACATCATTGCCGTTTGACATGTTTCATGCTCCCTTCTATCATAAAACCCTATGAACCTTGAAGAACTGGTAAAGATCATGGCTGTGCTGAGGAGTGAGAAGGGCTGTCCCTGGGACAAGGAGCAGACGCGGGAATCCCTTAAGCCCTTTATCATCGAAGAGGCTTACGAGGTGATTGATGCCATCGATCAGAAAGACCCCAAGGCCGTGAAGGAGGAACTGGGCGATCTCCTTTTCCAGGTCGTGTTCCAGAGCCGGGTAGCTGAAGAGAAGGGCGAGTTCGGACTCGGGGATGTCATTGAAGGCATAGCAAAGAAGATGATTTCGCGCCATCCTCATGTGTTCGGTAACTCGGACATCAGAACATCTGAAGAGGTTCTGGTCAAATGGGATGAGCACAAGAAGAGGGAAGGCAAGCAGAAAGAGTCGATACTGGAAGGCATACCGATAACCATGCCTGCTCTTCTCCGCGCCAAGAAACTCCAGGACCGGGCTGCAAAGGTCGGTTTTGACTGGGAAAAGATCGACGATGTGTTAGCCAAACTTGACGAAGAGGTGGCTGAATTCAAGGAGGCGGTGAAAGAGAGGAAGGAAGCTCCGATTGAGGACGAGCTTGGCGATATCCTCTTTATGATCGTGAATATCTCCCGCTTTATCGGCGTGAACCCTGAAGAGGCGCTCAGAAAAACGATCAGCAAGTTCATATCCCGCTTCCGGTATATCGAGATGGCAGCCGCCGAAAAGGGTGAGAAACTTTCTGATATGAGCCTTGCTGACATGGATGCGCTCTGGGATGAGGCGAAACGCAGACAGCGGCCGGATCATCCGTAGCTTCCATGCTCAATCTTCCCGTTAGGGGTGGTTTCTTCCGGTTGTAACCTGACGCTGAAGCCCTGCTTCCATGCCGTAATTGCTGTTGTTTTCGGCCCTGACTTGGTGTATTCTGATGTTGACATCGAAGCGGGAAGGACCGATGAAAGAAGAGCCCAAAAACAGGCATAATGGATTGAGGAGTCTCTATCAACTGCTCCTCATTGTCACGCTATCCATATTTACGGCTGAAGTTGTATCCATGGCCGTGTTGTCCCGCTTCCGGTCCCTTGATTGGTCCCTGGTCGCCCTGCTCGACGGGCTCCTGCTGAGTGTTCTTGTCTTTCCCCTGCTGTATCTCTTTATCTTCCGGCCCCTCCACAAGCATATTAGCAAACGCGAAATTGCCGAAAAGGCAGTGCTTGAACAGAAGGAATTTACCGAGCTCCTGATCCAGAGATGTTCTGCTGCGACCCTTGTGATCGACAGGGAGCACAAGGTTATCTTCTGGAACAGGGCATGCGAGCAGCTGACCGGTGTGGCTGCCGCAGACGTGCTCGGCACCAATCTTCAATGGAAGGCCTTTTATGAAGAAGAGAGGCCTATCCTCACTGATCTGATCGTGGATAACCGTGCCGAAGATGCTGCCCGGTATTATAAGACTGTTGCGAAATCACCACTGACTGAAACCGGCATAAGAGCAGAGGGATGGTACGAACATCTGGGGGGCAAGCGCCGCTATCTCGTTTTTGAAGCAGCACCGCTGCATAACCATCAGGGCGATCTGGTTGCTGCGATAGAGACGATCCAGGATATCACGGATGTAAAGGAGATCGAAGAGAAGTTTGTACAGATCTCGGAAGGCATCTCCATGGCAACCGGTGAGGAGTTCTTTCGCGTTTTGGTCAAGGCTCTCGCAAAGACTCTGGATACAACATTTGCCTTTGTCGGTGTTATGAAGAAGAGTGATGAGAGGATTGTGAACACCGTTGCTGTCTTTGCCCATGGCGCCGTTGCAGATAATTTTGACTATCATCTGGACAATACCCCGTGCAGCAATGTCATCGAAAGCGGTATATGCATGTACCCGCACAATGTCCGGCAGCTCTTTCCTGAAGATGAAATGCTCGTACAGATGGGCATTGAAAGTTATGCCGGAACGCCAGTCTTTGATTCAGAGGGCAATACTGTCGGGCTTCTCGTTGTCCTTGACCAAAAGCCGCTGGAGAAGCTGCCCCTTATCTCCTCAATCCTCCAGGTCTTTGCGATGCGTGTTTCTGCCGAAATCGAGCGGGTGAGGGCGGACAGAGAGCTTGCCGGGATGACCGCAAAGCTCTCAACGCTTCTGGAGAACCTGCAGTTCGGTGTGGTCTTCGAGGATGCTGACCGCACAATAGCCCTTACCAACCAGACCTTTTGCCGCATGTTCGGCCTGTCTTCCGGTCCTGAGAATTTTATCGGCACGGACGGCAGAAAGGCAGCCAAGGAGTGGATGGGCCTTTTTCGTGATCCCCTGCGGTTTGTGCAGCGTATTGAGGAGATCATGAGAAACGGCAGTGTTGTTGCAAATGAAGAACTGGATCTTGCTGACAGCAGAATCTTTGATCGCGATTATGTGCCGATTGTCTCTGACGGTGCAATGCTCGGTCATGTCTGGCAGTATCGGGATATCACGGACCGAAAGCAGCTCGAAAATCAGCTGCTTCATGCCCAAAAGATGGAGGCAGTAGGAGAATTAGCCGGCGGTGTTGCCCATGATTTCAATAATATTCTGACCGCCATAATTGGTTATGGCAATCTGCTGAAGATGAAGCTTGCTGCAGCAGACCCGCTCCATGCCTATGTAGAGCATATTCTGACCTCGTCTGAAAAGGCGGCAAACCTTACGCAGAGTCTGCTCGCCTTCAGCAGAAAACAGGTTATAAACCCCAAGCCTCTGAACCTCAACAGTGTCGTTGAAAAAACAGAGAAGCTTCTTTCGAGACTCATTGGAGAGGACATACGCCTGCAGACCCGGTTCCATGAACGCGATTTGATCATCATGGCTGACAGCACTCAAATGGAGCAGATCCTGATAAACCTTTCGACAAATGCCCGTGATGCCATGCCCAGGGGCGGTGACCTGATCATCGAGACAAGGGCGGTATACCTTGATGAGGAATTTATCAAGAAGCATGCCGGAGACAAACCCGGCATGTATGCCCTCCTGTCAGTGAGTGATTCAGGCACCGGCATGAATAAGAATATGCAGGAAAAGATTTTTGAGCCGTTTTTTACCACAAAAGAAGTAGGAAAGGGTACCGGTCTTGGTCTTGCCATTGTATACGGCATTATAAAGCAGCATGATGGATTCGTCGAGATCGAGAGTGAGACCGGCAGAGGGACAAAATTCAGGATATTGCTGCCCCTGATTGCCGAGACCGTAGAGGAACATAAATCCCCGGACTATGTTCAGGTGAAAAGGGGGTCAGAGACGCTGCTGCTTGTTGAAGATGATATGATGGTCAGGGAGCTGAACAGGGATGTCCTCCAGAAGTTTGGTTACACGGTCATAGTCGCTGAGGACGGGGAAGAGGCGCTGATCAGATATCAGAAGAACAAGGGCAATATTCAGATGCTCCTCCTTGATGTGATTTTGCCGAAGAAGAACGGCAGGGAGGTCTACGATGAGATCATGGCGCAGGAACCCGGCATCAAAACGATCTTCATGAGCGGTTATACGGATGAGCTGCTTAACAGGAAAGGGGTGCTCGACAGAGAAATCCACTTCATTCAGAAGCCTGTTTCTCCGATGAAACTCCTGCAGAAAGTCCGGGAAGTTTTAGACACCTGACGCTGCTGATTCCCTTTCGGATTTCTCCCTGTTGCACGCCTTTCGAGACTTTCAATTATTCTTTGTTTGCAGTAAAATAAAGGACTTTAAGCATACGAGGTGGGTATCATGGGACATGTAAAAGGACTTAAATGCAGGGAATGCGGCAGGGAATATGCTGTTGATCCCATTTATGTCTGCGAGTTCTGTTTCGGTCCGCTTGAGGTAGCCTATGATTACGCGTCCATTGCAGCATCGATATCGCGAGAGAAGATAGTTCAGCGTCCTGAAAATCTCTGGCGCTACCGGGAGCTGCTGCCGATTGATGGCGAACCCCAGGTGGGACTTAATTCAGGTTACACCCCCCTCATTAAGGCAGACAATCTTGCGAAGGCGATCGGTATCGATGAACTCTATATCAAGGATGATACGGTAGTCCATCCGACGCTTTCGTTTAAGGACCGTGTTGTGGCTGTAGCCCTGACCAAGGCGAAGGAGTTCAACTTCGATACGGTCGCCTGCGCGTCTACAGGAAACCTTGCCCATTCCGTATCTGCCCATGGTGCGCGTGCAGGGTTCAACCGTTTCATTTTTATTCCGGCAACCCTCGAGGCGAGCAAGATCGTGGCATCGCTGGTCTACGAACCGAATCTGATTGCGGTTGACGGCAATTATGACGAGGTGAACAGGCTCTGCAGCGAGGTTGCGAACAAATACCGGTGGGCCTTTGTGAATATCAATATCCGGCCGTTCTATGCAGAGGGTTCAAAGACGATCGGCTTTGAGATCGCTGAGCAGCTTGGATGGCAGGCCCCTGACAATATCGTCGTGCCCTGTGCAAGCGGCTCGCTTCTGACCAAGGTCTGGAAAGCCCTCAAAGAGTTTAAGGAAATCGGCATTCTCAAGGAACTCAATACAAAGATCTACGGCTCTCAGGCAACGGGCTGCAATCCCATTTCTGCTGCGGTAAAGGCAGGCACGGATGTTATCAGGCCGGTGAAGCCGAACACGATCGCCAAATCCCTTGCCATCGGAAATCCTGCTGACGGCTTTTACGCATCCCAGGTGATCAGGGAAACAGGCGGCCATGCTGAGGATGTTTCTGACCAGGAGATCATCGATGCCATAAAGCTTCTCGCAAAGACAGAGGGCATCTTTGCCGAGACCGCAGGGGGTGTGACCCTGGCTGCGACCCGGAAACTGATCGAAAGCGGCAGGATAAAACGCGAAGGCAGGACAGTCATCTGCATTACCGGAAACGGCCTTAAGACCCAGGAGGCTTTGCAGGGACATACCACCATGCCGCACCATATAAAGCCGAGCCTCTCCTCTTTCGAGGAAGTGCTTGAAAAAATAAACGGCAATTAACAAGGAGGGACGATCTATGGCAGTGAAAGTAAGAATACCCACACCGCTTCAGAAACTGACACAGGGAAAGGAAGAGGTCGAAGGAATCACCGGGACCGTGATTGCGCTGGTGAACGACCTTGATAAAAATTATCCGGGCCTGGCCGAACGCGTTTCAGAGAACGGCAAAATCCGGAGGTTCGTAAACATCTATGTCAACGACGAGGACATACGCTTTCTTAGCGCGGAGGAAACTGCGGTAAAAGACGGGGACGAAGTTTCGATTGTCCCGGCTATCGCAGGCGGGTCCTGTTAGGAGCGCATGATGAAAACACGGGTGAAACTGACCTTTCCGCAGAACCTCATCAAAGAACCGGTGATCTTTACCATGGCAAAGCAATTCAATGTGATGCCAAACATCAGGCGGGCCAGGATTACGGAAACCGTCGGAGAGATGGTCCTTGAACTCGAGGGAGAAGATGCTGCTCTTGATAAGGGCATAGCTTTTCTGAAGGAAAAAGGTATTGAAGTCGAGATGGTTGTCGGCGATGTCATTGAGTAGATGCTGTTATTGCAGATTGAAAGGCTGTGCTGTATTTGTCCATGACTTCTTGCCGGTATTCTAAGGAGTTTCTGTGAAATATATTGTGATTGTTGGAGATGGCATGGCTGACAGGCCACTGCAGGAGCTTGGCGGAAAGACGCCGCTGCAGAAGGCCCATACGCCCAATATGGACAGGCTTGCAGGGACAAGCATCCTCGGAAAAGTGAGGACTGTTCCTGAGGGCATGCACCCCGGTTCTGATGTTGCCAACCTGAGCATCCTCGGGTACGACCCTGCCCAATATTATTCCGGCAGGGCCCCGCTTGAAGCTGCAAGCATCGGTGTTGAACTGAAGCCGAATGATGTGGCCTTCAGGTGCAATCTTGTTACGCTCAAGTTCAACCGGGACAGGACCAGGGCAGTGATGGAGGATTACAGCAGCGGACATATATCATCTGAGGAAGCGTCAGAATTGATCAAAGAGGTGAGCAGCCAGCTCGGCACCGGAGCAATCTCGTTCTATCCCGGAGTCAGCTACCGGCATCTGATGGTCTGGGCTGACGGATCAACGGATATCGAATGCGTTCCTCCCCATGACATTCTGGGCAAGGAGGTCATCGATTATCTCCCGGTCGGCAACGGTGAAGAGGTGATCAGGAAGATCATGATGGATTCCGTTGATATTCTTGAGAGCCATCCTGTGAACAGGAACAGGGTCAGAGACGGGAAGAATCCCGGCAACAGCGTCTGGCTCTGGGGACAGGGCAAAAGGCCTCAGATGCCGGCCTTTCATGAAAAATACGGCATCAGCGGCGCTCTTGTCTCTGCGGTCGATCTGACAAAGGGGCTTGGCATGTACGCAGGATTCGAGATCCTCAAGGTCCCCGGCATGACCGGATATCTTGATACCAATTATCAGGGGAAGACCGATGCGACGATTGCTGCATTGAAGAACGTAGACTTTGTGTATCTCCATGTCGAGGCACCGGATGAGGCCGGCCACTCAGGCAATTGCAAGGATAAGGTCCGGGCGATCGAGGACTTTGATAAATACATCGTGGGCGGTGTTTTGTCAGGCATGAAGGCCTTCCCTGAATACCGGATCATTGTGCTTCCTGACCATGCAACGCCGGTGGCGCTCAGGACCCATTCTGCAGAGCCTGTTCCGTTTATGTTATTTGACAGCCGGCTGCAGAGGACCAATGCTGTGTCTGCGTACGACGAGACGATCACGGAGAGAGATGATATTATGGTTTTTGAAGAGGGCTATAAACTGATGGATTATTTCATCAGGGGATAAAGATTCATTTGATTGGGAGGAAGACTTGGCACTGATAGTTCAGAAATATGGCGGCACCTCAGTCGGTAATGTTGAGAGGATCAAAAATGTTGCCAACCGTGTTGCAAAGACGGTTGGCGAAGGCAACCAGGTTGTTGTCGTAGTCTCTGCAATGTCAGGGGAGACAGACAAGCTTATCGGCCTTGCCAATCAGATATCACCGACTCCGTCAGAGCGCGAGCTGGACATGCTCCTGTCCTCGGGCGAGCGCGTTACCAGTGCGCTGACTGCCATGGCGATCGATGCGCTGGGTCATAAGGCAAAGTCCTTTACCGGCCGTCAGGCGGGCATTGTCACGGACGCAGTCCATACAAAGGCGAAGATCGAACGGATCAATGGAGACCGTATCAAAAAGGCCCTTGATGAGGGCTTTGTTGTCGTGCTTGCAGGGTTTCAGGGTATAACGCCGAATGAGGACGTTACCACCCTCGGCAGGGGAGGGTCTGATCTTTCTGCTGTGGCGATCGCCTCTGCCATTGCCGCAGATCTTTGCGAGATCTATACGGATGTTGACGGTGTATATACCACTGACCCCAACATTGTTCCTGAAGCGCGGAAGCTCGATAAGATATCCTATGAAGAGATGCTTGAGCTTGCAAGTCTCGGCGCAAAGGTGCTGCAGACGCGCTCAGTTGAGTTTGCGATGAAATACAAGGTGCCTGTTGTTGTCAGGTCCAGCTTTAATGATAATCCGGGAACACTGGTTGTTGAGGAGGATAGGGATATGGAGAATGTTTTTGTTTCAGGCATCGCCTATGACAAGAATCAGGCGAAGGTCACGATCGTGAACGTGCCTGATAAGCCGGGGATTGCGGCAAAGCTTTTCGAGGCCATAGCCGCATCAAATATCGTGGTTGACATGATCGTGCAGAACGTCAGCAGTGACGGCAAGTTTGCCGATATTTCCTTTACCGTGCCGAAGACCGATACCCGCAAGGCCCTGGAGGTCTCGGAGGCGATTGCAAAGGAATTGGGAGCAGAGCGCGTGGACAAGAGGGAGGACATCAGCAAGATCTCTGTTATCGGTGTCGGCATGAGGACCCATTCCGGCGTGGCCTCGAAGATGTTTCAGACGCTTGCTGCCAATAATATCAACATTGCCATGATCAGTACGTCTGAGATCAAGGTCTCCTGTGTCATTGATCTGAAATATACGGAACTCGCTGTGCGGGTGCTTCACGAAGCGTTTGATCTGGCAGGATAATGTATATGAGCTTTCGGCTATTAGTTATCAGCTATCAGCATAGACAGGTTGTATTCAGGCTTCTGGATATATAATTCATATGCGCAAAATCGAAATATACGACACTACGCTCAGGGACGGCGCCCAGTCAGAGGACATCTCTTTTTCTCTTGAGGACAAACTCAGGATAACCGAGAGGCTTGATGATCTGGGTGTTCATTTCATCGAGGGCGGCTATCCCGGATCGAATCCCCGCGATATTGATTATTTCAAAAAGGCTGCGAAACTGAAGCTTGCCAATGCAAAACTGGTTGCCTTTGGCAGCACGCACCGGCCAAAGAAAAAGGCCTCTAAAGATGAGACCCTCAAGGCCCTTCTGGATGCAAAGACCCCGGTCATAACGATTTTCGGAAAGACCTGGGACTTCCATGTCAGAGAGGCTTTGAAAGTTCCGCTTAAAGAGAACCTGGATATCATTTTCGATTCCGTGGCCTATCTGAAAAAACATGCTGACAAGGTCTTCTTTGATGCAGAGCATTTCTTTGACGGTTACAGAAATAACCCTGACTATGCGCTGAAATGTCTTGAAGCAGCCCAGGATGCGGGCGCCGACTGTCTGGTGCTCTGCGATACCAATGGCGGCTGCACGCCTACGCTTATCAAAGAGATCGTCAGAAAGATGAAGAAACATTGCTCTGCCCCTCTCGGCATTCATGTGCATAATGACAGCGACTGCGCGGTTGCAAACACAATCGTTTCTGTTGAAGAGGGTGTGACCCAGGTGCAGGGCACGATCAACGGCCTTGGCGAGCGGTGCGGAAATGCAAATCTTATATCGATCATTCCGAACCTGCAGGTGAAGCTCGGCCTGCGCTGCATCACCGACAATCAGCTTGCAAAACTTCGGGACGTATCCCGGTTTGTGACCGAGATCGCCAACCTCAGGCATTTTAAGCGCCAGCCTTACACCGGAGACAGCGCGTTTGCGCATAAGGCAGGCATGCATGTGAGCGCCATCCGAAAACGGCCGGAGACCTATGAACATATCAGGCCTGAACTGGTCGGCAACTCGCAGCGCATTCTGATCTCTGATCTTGCCGGACGGGCCAATATCCTCAGAAAGGCCGAAGAATGCGGCATCAGTCTTACCAATGAATCAACACAGCTTCAGGACATTATTACGCAGCTCAAGGAGCTTGAGAGCCAGGGTTTTCAGTTCGAGGGGGCTGAGGCTTCTTTTGAACTGCTGATGAAGAAGGCGCTCGGGCTGCACAAACGGTTCTTTGACCTGATCGGCTTCAGGGTGATCATCGAAAAGAGAAAAGAGGGTGAGGAGCCGCTGAGCGAGGCAACGATCATGGTGAAGGTGAGCGGCCATGTTGAACATACTGCTGCTACAGGCAGAGGTCCGGTCAATGCCCTTGATAATGCCCTGCGCAAGGCACTTGAGAAATTCTATCCCACGCTCAGGGATGTGAAGCTCCTCGACTATAAGGTCCGCGTACTCACTGCCGGCAAGGGCACTACTGCGAGGGTCCGCGTTCTTGTTGAATCAGGCGACAATGACAACCGCTGGGGCACAGTCGGTGTTTCTGAAAATATTATTGAAGCCTCATACCAGGCCATTGTCGACAGCGTTGAGTACAAGCTCCTTAAAGAGGAGCGCTGATAATTTATTGCCGCCGGAGAGCTCCTTGGTAAACGCAGTTCCCGATATTATGCTTGATACGACGAGCCTGCTCTGTCCAATGCCGGTGCTCAAGACGAAGAAGGCGATCGACGGCATGCAGCCCGGTCAATTGCTTGAAGTCAGCGTCAGGGATGTTGCGGCAAAAACTGACATTGTTTACCTTGTTCAGAGGCTGAAACTGGAATTGATCGATCTCAGTGAAGAGGACGGCATTATCAGAATAACGATAAAAAAGTAGCGGTCTGCACGGCCAAAACATTCTCTAAGGGCCGGGAAAATCAGGCCTTTTCGGTTTATAATCCATTTTGACAGCTCATTGTTTTTTGTGATAGCATTACAGACTTTCCTGCCTGCAGTGCCGGAGTGGTGGAATTGGCAGACACAAGGGACTTAAAATCCCTCGGGGGCAACCTCGTACCGGTTCAAATCCGGTCTTCGGTACCATATTTAATCAAAAGTCAGTTTTTCCTTTTCAACATATTGGCAGGGTGACGGCTTGCTATATTTGATTGCCGGTTTAAGAAAAACTGGTTTAATAAAAGTTGATGTTTTCGGATAAATTGTGTAATTTATTAGAACTTCTTATTGAAGACAATAAATGTCTCGTATTATTGGTCCTGCTTTATTTTATTCATGTACGAAGGAGGGGGATGTGAATTCAACAATTCTTGCCAAAGGAAATTTCACTATGAACAAACACGGGGTTGCCATACTTGTTATTTCGCTTGTCTTATTGTTATCCGTATCGTTAGCCTTTGGACTTCAGCCACCCCGGCCGGGAGAGATCGAACATCTCAAACAGACGGGTGAGTATGCTGACCGGCTTGACAAGGCCAAGGCCATTGGCAACCATCTTATCGATAAAGACCGGCTTGATCAGGCCATATACAAGGCCAGGCGCCAGGCGCTTATCCAGCAGGGCATGAACCCTGACGAGATTCTTCCGGCGCCTCCGCCTGCAAAGAAATTGATGCCAACGACGGGGAATGTCAAGATCTTCGCCCTGCTGATTGATTTCGATGATTACCCTGCTACTGACGGCTATAGTACCCAGCCCCAGGTCCACTCAGCACTATTTGGGGACGGCAGCGCTATTGCCTCCAATCCTTACCCCTATGAGAGCCTTAAGAATTACTACGAGCGTTCATCCTACAACCAGCTCCATTTTGACTCTGGTGTGACGCTCGGCTGGTACAGAGCCGGGTACACAAGGGCCTCCATGGGCCTAAACCCAACCACAGCACAACGCGAAACGCTCATCAAGGAGGCGATTGCCTATTTTAAGACTGCTGATCCAACTCTGGATTTTTCCCAGTTCAATAACGATACGGCCGACAGCAAGATCGAGCTCTTCATCGTCCTCTGGACCGGTCCGAACAACGGTTGGTCGAATTTCTGGTGGGCATATCAGACGAGCTGGACAGACTCGGCCTATACAGTGGACGGGATGAATCTTGGCAAGTATGTTTGGCAGTGGGCAGGAGATTACGGCAACATGGTTCCGTTTGAGCCCTATGTCGCTGTGCATGAAGTCGGCCATGGCCTGGGTCTTCCCGACTATTACGATTACGATGGGACAATTGGCCCCGATGGCGGCGTCGGCAGCCTTGATATGATGCATGGCAACTGGGGAGACCACAACAGCTTCAGTAAGTGGGTGCTCGAATGGATAACCCCGAGCGTTGTTGCCAGCGGGAGTCAGACCCTCACGCTCAACCCTTCCGGAACATCCCAGGATGCCGTGCTGATCATGCCGGGGGCCACATCCTCCGACGCCTTCCGGGAGTTTTTCATTGCCCAGAACCGGTATCGGGTTGGAAACGATCCGGCAACTAACAATTCCGTAAATAATAAATATCCGACAGACGGGATGCTGATCTGGCATGTGGACGCCAGGCTCAACACAGCCGGAACTGATTATGCGTGGGACAACTCCTATACTGGCCATAAATTGCTGAAGCTCATGGAGGCAGATGGGCTCGAGCGGATAGAGGGATCCAGTGCAACGGTCGATGCAGCCATGTACTACACTCCCGGAGAAACGCTCGGGCCGGTGTCCGCACCTTCAAGCAGGGACTACGCGGGAGTCGACACGGGTGTCCATGTGATCGGTATTTCACAGTCCGGGCAGCAGATGACAGCCACCTTTAGTATCGATGATCCTCGTATACTGCCCACTCTGACTATAGCTAAGTCTGGCAATGGCAGTGGCACAGTCACCAGCGATCTGGCAGGGATTGACTGCGGGAGCGACTGCCAGGAATCCTATACATCCGGTACGGTCGTAACATTGACGGCTGCAGCGGCTTCGGGCGTGGCTTTTACGGGGTGGTCAGGCGGAGGCTGCTCTGGTACGGGAACCTGCACAGTCACCCTGACTGCGGACACGACCGTCACTGCAACGTTCACCACAACCCTGCTCCTCAATCAGGATTTTTCCGGATGTGCTCTCCCCACTGGATGGACGAGGGTAATTACTACTGGAGTCGCATGGTGGTGGTTCAACTACACGGATACCAAGAGTGGGGGTACAGGATGCTATGCCCTTGGTGCGACGTACGGCGCTGGGCCTTTCGATATCGCGTTGAAGACCACGGCAGTAAACCTTACGGCTTATAACAGCGTCGGGCTGGAGTTCAAGACTCACATCGGCGGCAATGACACATCGATTGCAGATGTGGACGTGAGTCTCAACAGCGGCTCTACTTGGACGAATGTGTGGCATAAAGTCGGCAGGTTCACCGGACCGCAGACGATTAACGTCGATCTTTCTTCAATCGCCGGAAATCAGAGCAGCGTCATGCTGCAGTTCCATACCTCTGGGACCGCTATCTGGTTTGACATTGATGACGTAAAGATTATGGCAAGACCGACACATACAGTGACCGCCACTGCCACAGGCAGCGGCTCGGGCACTGTGAGCAGCAGCCTTGGGGGTATCAACTACAGCTATCCCCCAGACGCAACGGGGACAACCTCACCGCTGGATTATGGCACAGCCGTAACACTTACCGCTACGGCTGCTGCTGGGTCGACTGCTTCATGGACAACCTGTTCCGGCACATCATCCGGCAACGGGACCTTGACTGCCACCTGTTCATATACGTCGCTCGATGGCAATAAGACTGCAGAGGCAACATTCACCATTTCAGACGGTATAGCGCCCGTCACAACTGCCACGCCAAGCAGCTACACCTTTGGCAACTGGACGAATGCAGGATCTGTAAGTGTTTCACTTTCTGCAGTTGATACCGGCGGTTCAGGTGTTGCCAGCGGGTACCCTAAATACTGTATTGATACGGCAGATATGTGCGATCCATCTACCAGTGGCACATCTCTGAACGTAATCTGCTCCTCTGGCGCGGTCTGCACACAGTATGTCCGCTACTATTCTGCGGACGTTGCAGGGAATGTGGAGACGGTCAAGAGCTCACAGGTTACGCAGGATCTTCAGTTGCCTGACACCTCCATTAGTGCTCAGCCGACCAATCCTGCAACCTCCACCTCTGCCAGTTTCAGTTTTAGTGGAGATGACGGAACAGGCAGCGGCGTTGCATCATTTGAATGTCAGTTAGACTCTGCAGGTTTCGGTCCCTGTACCAGCCCTCAAGCATACAGTTCCTTAGGGCAAGGTAGCCACATTTTTGAAATCAGGGCTATAGACATTGCGGGTAACGCTGATTCTACCCCTGCAACTTACACCTGGATCATTGACAGCATAGCACCCAACGCCCCCACTGTCACCGCTACAACACCCACCTATGACACCAGACCGACCTGGCACTGGAGCACCGGCGGAGGCGGCAACGGCACCTATAGATACCAGCTTAATGGAGAAGGCGGAGCGTGGACAGAGACAGGCAGTCTTAGCTTTACCCCTGCCTCCCCGCTTGCAGCCGGTTCCTATACCCTGTATGTGCAGGAGCGTGATGCAGCAGGCAACTGGTCAGTCTCAGGCAGTAAGCTGATCCAGATCAATGCGAGCACCTCTGCCACATGGAGCCTTGTAAACGGTGCCATGGAAACCTGCGTAAACAATGCAGGACAGCTCCAGAGCAGCCTAAGCGACGCTGAAACAGACGGCTACCCCAATGTAATCAAGGTGGTGCAGGGCAGCTATGTCGGATTATTTGCCTATGCAGGCAATGAGGACTTTGACCTGACCCTTCAGGGAGGGTATAACGCGGGTTGTACAGCAAGGACCATCAACCCAACTCTTACGATCCTTGATGGTGATACAGACCTGACCCCTGATGGCATAGGCAATGGTGTAACTCTTGATATGGCCATGCTGAATCCTAATAGCACAGGCTCCATCACGGTAGATGGCTTTACGGTCATAAACGGGTACAATGGCTATGACGATGGCGGCTGTATCCGTATCTTTACCGATGCCGGCCAGACAACCGTAACCGGTAATATAGTCCATAACTGCGTTGCCATCACCGGTGGTGGTATAGGGGTGGAGACAGTATCAGGCAAGGCACTTATAACCAATAACATCGTGCACCATAATATCGCCACCCTCGCAGGCGGCGGTATCAATGCCATAACCTCCACCGGAGGTGTTGTCATACTCAATAACACTGTCTCTGACAACGAGGCAACCGATGTTACCAACGGAACAGGCGGAGGCCTGTCTGTCTCTATCAACAGCGATACAGGTACCGCAGAGTTCATCAATAATATCATCAGGGGCAACATCGTCAATGTGATACCTGGTACCTGTGCAGACATATCTATCGAGAGCGACGGAGACGGAAACAGCACTCATGCTGTGGTTACTCTCCACCATAACGATGCAAATCTCACAACCGGTATCTGTGCAAGTGATCCTCTGTTTACCATAGATCCGACCAATATGGATGTTGACCCTGTGTATGTCAACGCAGCTGCAGGGGACTACCATATCCAGAACACCTCTCCCTGTAAAGACACAGGCGATACAACAGACCCTGATCTGCCGGCAAGAGATATAGACGGTCATACACGGGTTAGCTACGGCATTGTGGATATAGGAGCAGATGAAGTGGCGGTTCCTGCAGGGGCCCCGGCAACAGTTTCAGTTCCTCAGGCCTCGACAAGTGGCATCATCACCCTCAGCTGGAGTGAATCGGTTACCGCAGGGGTGACCTATGTTGTGGAGGAATCTACATCCCCTGACTTTACAACAGCGCTCACACAGGTGTACAGCGGTCCTCTCAGGACAGTGACCCTTAGTGGCAGGGTCAATGGCACATACTATTACCGCGTCAAGGCGATCAAAGAGGAGAATGCTGATAGTGTGTGGCGTGACGGCGGTAATGGATGCACAGTTATTGTAAAGGCTATAGGCCCGACGTGGATATATGTGCCGGCGAGTTCGAACAATGGGAGTATCTATGTATATTGGGGAACAACCCCAACGCCTGGGGGTTCATTTGAGCTTGAAGAGTCGAAGGATGGGGGGGCGTATGCAAATGTATATAGTGGGTCAAACAGATCAGTGACGCTGACTGGACGAACGAATGGAGCATACAGCTATCGGGTAAGGGTAGTGGCAGACGGGTATAATGCCAGCGATTGGCGAACAGGCGGGAATAGTTGTGTTGTTAGTATCTATGTATATGTCCCACCTGCTGTGGGGCCGACGTGGATATATGTGCCGGGCAGTTCGAGCAATGGGAGTATCTACGTGTATTGGGGGACCATGGGAACGCCTGGAGGGTCGTTTGAGCTTGAAGAGTCAAAGGATGGGGGGACGTATGCAAATGTATATAGTGGGTCAAACAGATCAGTGACGCTGACTGGGCGAACGAATGGAGCATACAGCTATCGGGTAAGGGTAGTGGCAGATGGGTATACTGCCAGCCCCTGGCGAACAGGCGGCAACAATTGTGTTGTCAGTATCTATGTGTATGTTCCTCCTGCTGTGGGGCCGACGTGGATATATGTGCCGGCGAGTTCGAGCAACGGGAGTATTTATGTATATTGGGGGACCATGGGAACGCCTGGAGGGTCGTTTGTGCTTGAGGAGTCGAAGGATGGGGGGACGTATGCAGGAGTTTATAGTGGAACGGACAGATCAGAGATCTTAACAGGGCGAACAACAGGCACCTACAGTTATCGGGTGATGGTAGTGGCAGAGGGGTATAGTAACAGCCCATGGCGAACAGGCACAAATTCCTGTGCAGTTCCTTAAATGGGGAGAGTATCTGCAACAGCAACGGTAAGATCTACTTCGTTGACAAAGGCGGTCAACGAAGGTCAAATTGCAGGGAAGGCAGGATATACGCGATAAAGGCGTCAATCTACTACTGCGGCTGAGCTTATTGCCTCAAGTCGCGCAGCAACTGCTGGAACTCGGCGGATTCTGAAAGTATCCGGCCGGCTGCAGCACGGAGATTGTCCACATCCTCGGGGTCCAGGGCGAACGATGTCGTAAGCCTCTTGAAATACAAGCGTTCCATCTCATTCCTCAGCGCATCAAACTTGACCTCAACGATATAGAACTGTATATCACCGCAGGAGCCGGGTGCTGTTGATACTGTTTTTCCTGCACAACGCTGTGAGCGGATCTGCTCGGTCCATTCCTTCAGGTTCTCTTTAAGGAGCGCTATTGTCTCGATATTGTACCGCTCTATGGCAATGGTGGAATAGGATTCAAGCATCGCAGCAAGTGCCGGAGGACTCTCCATCATGTCCAATCTGGAATCAGGCTGGGTTTCTGCATTTACCACAATAAAGACGACCTTGTGGAGATTTTCATGATGAGTATTTCTGATGGTCTTCCAGAAATCCCCCCTGAAGATGATCCTGTCAACAATGGCCCTGAGGCCGAGGTTGTCCGCAACTCCGCCGTCTATGAGATGGAGATAGGGTTTTCTTGCAGCGTCCAGATACGGCTTAATGTTGCTTGCGAGGTAGAAGCGCCGGTCTGTTATATCATTTTCTTTGAGGACGTGTGCGATGGGCTCCGGCATTGTATAGTTACAGCTCCCGGCATAATTCCGAATAGTTAAGGGACTCAGAATAACCGGTACTGCGGATGACGCGGCAACCGCCCGCGCTACAGGGAAATGCGCAAGGTCAGAGCAGATCACGTCGAACATGTCCTGGGTAAACCCGACCCGCATACCGTATGTCATGTCAGTTGCATTGATGATGATCATCGGCCCCTTCCGGGCCGCAATATCGCCAATAGTACCTCCATCAAATATTTCCCTGTCATAATATTCGGCAGCCAGATCACTGCGGTCGAAATAGGGAGAAAGAAGACGCACCACGTTAAGCGGATTAAAGACCCTGGCAAGAAGTTCTCCCTGAACATTCTTCTTCAGGAACCTGCTTTCAAAGTCCCGGAAGATTCTGTCGCCAAAGAGGCCGTAATAACCCGCGGTGAAACTCCCGCCGGAGACGCTCGATATGGTGTCAACTTCGTCCAGGAGCCTTCGACTTTTCCCCTCTGACACAATCTCGGTGTTGGCGAGGGTTTCAAGAACACCGTATGAAAAAGCTGCGGCCCTGGTTCCTCCCCCGGATAAGGTCAGGAAGATAAGCATGTCATCGGATTTTTCCGGCACTCTCATGCTCTTTGCCCTGTACCCGGCATTCGGGTCATATTCCCTGAGCTGCTGATTTAAAGGATAATGTGCGCAGCCGGTGAGGAGAAGGCAAGTGAGAAGTGCTGTAGAAAACCAGTATATTACTCTTCTATGCATAAGCTATTCCCCATTAGTATCAGTAATTCTTTTTATAGGATATAGTAAATGTAACGTCAGGGGCACCTGCAGTATTGGGGTCCTCACTGAAAGAAAGCTCATAATTTTCTTTTCCCTTAACGTATCTGCCGCCTAACGTAAGAAGAAGACCAACCCTGTCCATATTCCCGATACCGGTTTTTGGAAACGGTGAAGTCTGCGCCATAACTTGTCCGAGCAGGCTGAACTGCTCCGATATCCGGGCTTCAAGCCCCATACCTCCATACACAGAGGTATTGAGATTGATCGGCTCCACTGCCCTCAGTTCTCCCGGGAAGATGACCCCTATATTGAAATAAGAGATGATATCTTCACTCAGCCGTTTATCGAGCAATAAAGACAGCCCGCCATCCAGACTCCCATTTCCGTATCCCTTTGAAGCGGCGCCCGTCGGAAGCTCGACCTCTGCCTTAATGCTTATCAGCGGGTCCTTTTCAAAAAGAATCTTTTTTGCAGAGAGTTTTATGTCTCCAAGGCCGATCCCGTTAGCCTCGCCCCTGATAATCACCTCACCCCTGCGTTGGACCTTATACAGGAAAGAATTGCTCGGCCTGCTCTGCCTTCCATAATCCCCAAACCCGAAGGTGCTGTGGTACGTATCGAGAAATGGGTCCATGAATCCGCTCGTAAGGGCAAGGATAGGGACCTCTATCCCAAACTCAAAAAGATTGCTGATCTGCCTTGTGTATCTGAGGTTCAGTTCAGCTATCTCCATATCAAGCTGAGCCTTCCATTGTGCTGACTGTTTATCCATGAAAACAGTTGAATAAAATAGACTTGCGGACAAAGAATTGGCAGTGACCGCTGACTCTAATGACGGTGAGTCGAGATGCATCAGCAGAGGGAACTGGTTTTTTACGCGCAGAGGTCCATCAAATGCAGATACCGGCATGATAATACAGAGGCTGGCAATACTGCAGATTAACATGAGAAGCCGCTTCAGATTGACTATTCCGCATATATTCGTCATCATCCTTTTGAACCTCCGCAGGCAGTATGTCCAGAGCATGGGCGCCAGGACTGTTTATATTTTTCCCTCTTCTTCCTCTTCATCCTCACCCCCATCTTCATCCTTGTACTCTTTTTTTCTCTTTAGGAGTATGAGAAAACCGTACACCGTCATCAGTGCGGCAGACAGAAAAAGTATTTCATAAATATTATCACCGATATACGATATCCAGAAGGTTTTTTCTTCGAGAGACGATCTCCATCGTTTTTCAAGCTCATAGGGAGACAGCGAAAGGTTATTGTGGAATGCAGTTTCCAGATCTGCACCTTTGCTCATGTATTCCAAAATTCCCTGCACCCCTGAAACACCGAACTCCTTTATTATATATTCGACGATGCTTTTACTTTCTTCATAGGCAAGGAGAAGGCCCCTTCCATCGCCTGGAAATCCTTCCGCTAATCCTTCAAGACTGATAAGCCGGTGAGTGAGTGCGGCTTCTCTCAGCACAGCGCGGTTTCCGGCAGTCATTATTTCGGCCAAACCGCCTGTGACCCATTGACATATGCCTTCGTCAAACCATCTCGGAAGGTTATTCGAGGCGATATGATGATGAAGTTCGAGGTGACATAATTCATGTTTAAGAGTTGCTCCGAGAGTAAATGGGTGAACATTCATCTTTGAGTAATCGATAACAATCAGATTTTTCTGTGGAACCGCATAGGCGATTACAAGATCACTGTTGGCTGCTCTTTTGAAGGACGTGCTGTCTTTAATCAACACCACGTGCGGGCGGAACTCAGTCCGCCACCCCAGATCGTTCGTCAACGCCGAGCGCGTGCCGGGATAAAGCCGCAGGATTTCCGATGCAGCATTTTGAAGCGGATCGTCAAAAGAAACAGTAACATTATCGTCCTTGAGAATGCGTCTCTCGGCAAAAGAGATTCCATACATACATGCTGCAAGAAATAATGCGATGGATGCAAAAAATATACGCCTTAACATAAACATTCAGACCTCTTGTACGGATAATACAGATCAGCCGAGCAGATAATTGAAGTCATCTTTTGTTATGGAGAAACCTTTCTTTCCCGTGCCTGACTCTTCCATGACCGCCTTATAGAGTTCAAGCTTCTTTTTCTTGAGGGCCATCATCTTTTCTTCAATGGTATGGCGCATCAGGATACGCGTGATTGTTACCTTCTTCTTCTGTCCGATGCGGTGTGCCCTGTCAGACGCCTGGTTTTCCACCGCAGGATTCCACCACGGGTCGAGATGAAAGACATAGGATGCCCTGGTCAGATTCAGTCCCTGTCCTCCTGCCTTCAGGCTAAGGAGAAAGACCGATGGTCCATCACCACCCTGGAATGACTCTATAAGCTTTTTTCTTTTCTTTACCTGGGTGGAGCCGTCGAGCCTCAGGAAATTTATATTGTGTTTACGGAGATCAGGTTCAAGGAGATCAAGAAAGGACGTAAATTGTGAAAAGACCAGCGCGCTGTGATTCTCTTCGAGAAGTTCCCTGAGGCTTTCAATAAGAAATACGGTCTTAGGGGAAGGCTCTTTTATTTCAGGGGAGAGGAGCTGCGGCGATATGCAGAGCTGCCTGAGCTTCAGTATGGCAGTCAGTGCTATGATCTGGGCCTGTTGTCCGGTCTTGGTCCTGTATGCCTCATCTATGGTCTGTCTGATCTCTGCGACGGTCCTTTTATAGAGCGCCTTCTGTTTTTCGGTGAGATCGAGATATAGGTCAGTCTCTGTCTTGGGCGGCAGCTCCTTCAGTATCTTCTCTTTGGTCCTCCTGAGAACAAACGGCCGTGTCCGCTTTATAATCCTGTTGAGTGATGGGGAACTGTCCTGTCTGATCAAAGGCCTGAACTCTTCATATTCACCAAGCAGTCCGGGAAGAGCGAGGTCAACGATCGAATAATATTCCCCTATATGGTTTTCGACCGGTGTTCCGGTCATGGTAAGTTTGAAATTGGCCTTTAACTGCCTGACCGCACCTGTGACATCAGCATGGATGTTCTTGATCGCCTGGGCCTCGTCAAAGATGATGACATCAAACCGGATCTCGCTGAGCTTTTCGATATCCCTCCTTATCAGGCCATAGGTGGTGAGCACAACATCATGGCCCTCAAAAGAGGTGTTCCGTTCCTTGCCGGTATAAAAGACAATTTTCAGCCCTGGGTAGAACCGTGTCAGCTCGTGCTCCCAGTTAAAGAGAAGGCTTGGCGGCAGTACAACGAGGTGCGGATATTGCGCATCTGTTCCGGGGCTTTTGATACGGCCTTCTTTCAGGCCTCCTAACAGACTTATAGCCTGAACTGTCTTTCCGAGCCCCATATCGTCTGCCAGACAGGCTCCGAACCTGTTTTCATAGAGGAAGGCAAGCCATGCATACCCGTCCTTCTGGTAATTTCTCAGTTTGGCCTTAAGCTGAGTGGGCAGTGGCCGGGCCTTGATATTTTCGAAGGTGGTGAGCCGGCTGATGATCTCCTCGTCCTCAGGCGGCAGCTTGATCCTGACGCCGCTATTTCTGAGCATGATCCAGTCCAATATCCGGAGGCGCGGCACCTGCACCACTTCCCTGCGCTCTTTTTTATCTTTTTTGTCCGGTCTGCAGATATCAGAAATCATGGCCAGCACCTTCTGTGAACTGGCATCAAGGATCCGGACACAGTCCTCCTGTTCGCTCATGCCTCTGCCTGCAAGTATTCTCTGCCAGGTCTCTTCATCGATCAACCTCCCGTCGCACCGTATCTCAGGCCTGATCTCGAACCAGTCGAGGTTTGAAGGCCGCACGGCATCGAAGGCAAAGTCCCATGAGGTCGTCTTGACCGGCTTATGTTCGTAGTAAAGATCAATTCCTTCTTTATTCAATCGTTCGTAAAGGAGGGAAAGGTTATTGCTCATCTCGTCAGCCGGAACAGTCATGAGGTCGTGCTGCTGCGTATCCTTGAAGATCTCCCAGCCGAATACCTCATAAGGGATTCTGTACAGGGAGAGCTCTCTTTTTTTGTTCAGAGCAACAGACAGCCATCTGTTATCCTGAAGCAGGAGCTGTCGCTCCTCATGGTTAAAGACGGCAAAACAGGTTTTCAGTGCCTGTCGTGCTTCCTTTTTTATTCTGTACCGGCCGAAGTCTCCGCTTGCAAGCATCTTCTTGATAACGCCTTCAGCCCCTGACTTTGTCTCTTCGCCAAGCATATCAAAGAAGGCCTGGCAGAGGGCTTTTCTCCTTTTTTGAACTCTCAAGGCAGGGGAAAGTCCGTTTCCTGTTGGGGTCAGCATCCTGAAGAGTTTAAAGACCGGGGCTGTCGGCATGCCTTCAACGAGACATTCGGCCCTAATCGTGAAAAAGTCTGTCTCCGGCAGCCTGTTGATCATCATGCGATAGGAAGTATCAGAATTAGAAACAGCAGCCGGCCTGTCTTCGGCCCTCAGAATCAGGTCAGCAGGTATATCTCCTTCAGAGGCAGGAAATATGAGCTGAGCCTCCCGGAATTGCTCAACGGAAAGCGCGAAAAACGCATCGTCATTTTCCGGCCCTTCTGCGTAGGAGTTGTAGGGATGAAAGATGTCATTGCACTCATTCCAGAGCTGCCAGCCGCTTCTGTCATTGATCCGGCTGAAGGTGCCGGCCTCCAGGTCAAAGACATAGTCGCCGGAAATATCCGATGCTTCGATCTCTTTGTCTTCATGGATGCAGAGCTTGCTGACTTTCACCTGTCCCGGGTAGGCGTCGAGCCCGGTGCATGTCCTGTAATTCTCTACCTCATCGTATCGTATCCGCGTTTCTCCGTTTTCAGTTACAAGCATAAACGGATACTTGTTGCCATAGCGATCGAGGAAATGCTCAAAATCGAGCCGTCTGCTCATAAGCAGATAGGAGGGCGAGGGATGTACAAACTGCCTTAGTTCATGGGGACAGTTACTTTGGTAGTGCCTTAATCTCCTGCCATCGAACCTGATATGAATATCGATTATCTGTTGGTCCTTATTGATGTCGATGGAATATCCCCTGATTGCGGGGACAGGCTTTTCAGTGCTATGGTTCCGGGTAACAGAAATATTAGAGGGCGATGGCTCATCAAAGAGTTCTCTCAGGAGCCCTTCCCTTCGGGACTCATTGCGGTTGACGATCTTGAAGGCAGAGGGATCGAGCAGGTTTGTGATCGTTATTATGCTGCATATAACATGCTTGCAGTTTGAATGAAAAGACCACGCAGGGCAGTTGCAGCTGAAGGAAAGACGTTTGCCCTGACCACTGATTGCGACATGGTATGTCCTGGTCCCCTTTACAGAAGCAATAAGCTCAGGCCGGTCGGGTGTCCATGCAAATTCGACCAACTTGTTCTGCCTGTAATAGTCAAAGCCCCTTACCACATATTGCTTTGGCGCGATAGTGTAGATAGCTCCCGGAGAGAAGGCCTGAAGAAGGCCTAACAGTTCTTCTCTGTCTGAATCGGACATCCAATATATTACCAGAGTTCAATAGCCGGACGAAACGTCAGGGAGTGAGACTCTGCTCTTAAATGCCCCGTTGAGGGCTTCGATTCAGATATCCTGTTTATATTCGATGAGCCAATGCCTTTACCCCTTTCGGAAGCATTAGTTATTAGTCAAATCCGATTTATAACAGCAGCCAAATCCCCCTGTTCATCTATGGTATAATGAAGAAATTTGTTTGTGAGGTATTTATATGTCTGACGATGTAAAAAAGGCTATTTTTCCTGCTGCCGGTCTCGGGACACGGTTTCTTCCTGCTACCAAGGCTTCTCCCAAGGAGATGCTGCCCATTGTGGACAAGCCGATGATCCAGTATGGCATTGAAGAGGCGATAGCATGCGATATCTCCGAGTTTATTATTATTACCGGCAAGCATAAGAGAAATATCGAAGACCATTTTGACTATGCCTTTGAGCTTGAAGATAAGCTGAAGAAGAGCGGCAAGGAAAAGCTTCTTGAAGAGATCAACAGACTTAGCGAAATAAACATTGCCTATATCAGGCAGGGGTATGCGCTCGGCCTCGGTCATGCAATACTTTGTGCGAAACCCTTTGTAAAGGACGAACCCTTTGCCGTTATCCTGAGCGATGACATTATCCCTTCTAAAGAGACGCTGCTGCTTGACATGATAAAATTATACCGGAAGCTGAAGAGCCCGATCCTTGCCCTCGAAAGGGTGCCGACCCATGAGGTCAATCGCTATGGCATTATCAGCGGCGTGAAGGAGCGGGACAATGTCTTCAGGATCAACAGCCTTGTTGAAAAGCCTGATCCTGAAAATGCCCCATCCAATATGGCTATTATCGGACGATATATTCTGACTCCTGACATATTTGACATCCTCGCTAAAGCCAAGCCCGGAAAAGGCGGAGAAATTCAATTAACGGATGCGATCAATCAGCTCCTGCAGAAGCGGCCTATATATGGGTATCTTTTTGAGGGACAGCGGTATGATGCGGGCGACAAACTTGGCTACCTCAAGGCGACCGTAGACTTTGCGCTCAAGAATAAGGAACTTGCAAAGGACTTTGGGAAATATCTGCTTGAAGTTGCCAGGAAACTGAAACATTAATTTACTGAACAGATAAGGAGAAGCAATGGCGGAGAAAGAAAAAGATATTGATAAAGAGACCGAGATCCCTGAAATTATTCCGGTCCTGCCGGTCAGGGATATTGTAGTTTTCCCCTACATGATTATTCCACTTTTCGTCGGCAGAGAAATGTCCATCAAGGCAATCGAACAGGCCCTTGCTGAAAACAGGATGATCCTTCTGCTTACGCAGAGAGACATGAGCATTGAAAATCCGAATGCTGCTGACCTGTATGAGGCCGGCACGGTCGGCATGATCATGAGGATGCTCAAGCTGCCCGACGGAAGAGTCAAGATCCTGGTGCAGGGCCTGTCAAAGGCCAGGGTGAAGAAGTTCCTGCGCGCGACGCCATACCTGGAAGCTGAGATCGCCAAGATAGAGGATGTAAAGCCGGCAATGGTCACCATCGAGGAAGAGGCCCAGATCAGGACCGTCAAGGAGCAGTTAGACAAGGCAGTTTCTTATGGCAAGACCATACTCCCTGACATTATGGTCGTAATCGAGAACCTTGATGAACCGGGCAGGCTCGCGGACCTTGTGGCATCCAATCTTGGCCTGAAAACAGAGCAGGCGCAGGAAATACTGGAACTTACAGATCCGGTGAAGAAACTGAAGCGCGTCAGCGATATCCTCGGCCATGAGATAGAACTTCTGATTGTGCAGCAAAAGATACAGTCAGAGGCGAGGGGAGAGATCGACAAGACGCAGCGGGAATACTTTTTGAGGGAGCAGCTTAAGGCGATACAGAAGGAACTTGGCGATATTGATGAGCGGGCTGAGGAGATCAGGGAATTCAGGCAGAAAATGGAAGAAGCGAAGATGCCTGAAAAAGTTCTGAAGGAATCCGAGAAGCAGCTTAAACGGCTGGAGAAGATGCATCCTGACAGCGCAGAGGCTGCAACGATCAGGACCTATCTGGACTGGCTCGTGGAGCTTCCCTGGGCAAAGAGCACCAAGGACAACCTTGACATCAAGGCGGCAAAGAAGGTGCTCAATGATGATCACTATGACCTCGAAAAGGTGAAAGAGAGGATCCTCGAATATCTCAGTGTGCGCAAGCTTAAGGAGAAAATGAAAGGGCCGATCATCTGCTTCATCGGACCTCCTGGCGTTGGCAAGACATCATTGGGCCGGTCTATTGCCCGTTCATTGGGCAGAGAGTTTGTTCGCATGTCTCTTGGCGGCGTTCGGGACGAGGCAGAGATTCGCGGCCACAGGCGCACCTATGTAGGTGCTCTGCCGGGCAGAATTATCCAGGGAATCAAGACTGCGGGCACAAATAACCCGGTCTTTATGCTCGATGAGATCGACAAGATAGGTATGGATTACCGCGGAGATCCCTCATCAGCGCTGCTGGAGGTGCTTGACCCAGAGCAGAACTTTGCCTTTGCTGATCATTATCTTTCAGTGCCCTTTGATTTGAGCAATGTCATGTTCATCACAACAGGCAATCTTGCCGACACCATCCCTGGCCCGCTCAGGGACAGGATGGAGATCATTTATCTTTCAGGTTATACCACGGAAGAGAAGCTTGGTATCGCAAAAAAGTATCTGCTGCCAAAGCAGCTTGAGGAGCACGGACTCACCAATACGATACTCTCGATCACTGACCAGGCGCTGAACCTGCTCATCTCTCAGTATACCCGTGAAGCAGGTGTCCGTAATCTTGAGCGTGAGATAGCTAATCTCTGCAGGAAGGTTGCCAAGAGGATCGCTGAAGGCAAGGAGAAGAAGTTTGTTATAACGGCCAAAACCCTTCAGGGGTTCCTTGGTGTGCAGAAATATCAGGCTGAAGAGGAGATGGCCAAGGATGAGGTCGGCGTATCCACAGGTCTCGCCTGGACTGAGGCCGGCGGCGACATCATCTATATCGAAGCCACAACCATGAAGGGCAGGGGTAATCTTACCCTCACGGGACAGTTAGGTGATGTGATGAAGGAATCTGCCCAGGCAGCGCTCAGCTATGTCAGGTCAACCGCGAAAACGCTCGGCATCAAGGAAGACATCTTTTCAAAGACCGATGTCCATATCCACGTGCCTGCAGGCGCAATACCAAAGGACGGTCCGTCAGCCGGAATTACGATAGCCACTGCCATAGCATCGGTCTTTAACGGCAAGCCCGTGAACAAGAACATTGCGATGACCGGCGAGGTGACGCTCAGGGGCCGGGTGCTGCCGATCGGCGGTTTGAAGGAGAAGACTCTGGCAGCAAAGCGCATGGGTATCATGAAGATCATTCTGCCGAAGCGGAACAAGAAGGACCTTGAGGATATACCAAAGTATATCAAAAAGGACATGGAGTTCATCTTTGCCGAGACCATGGATCAGGTATTAAAAGCGGCGCTTAAGGCCAAGAAGAAATCCTGATCTCTCTGCCATTATGAAGCTTTCTCAGGCTGGCGAGCTTTCTCTTGTCGAGATTCTCCGCAAGCGCTTTGGCAAGAGATCCCGGGGTGTTGCTACAGGCATTGGTGACGATGCTGCCGTGATCAGAGGCGGAACGAATATTCTTCTCACCACAGATATGATGGTGGAAGGAGTTCATTTCGACCTGTCCTGGACAACCCCCTTTCAGTTAGGTTTTAAGCTGGTTTCGGTAAATATCAGCGATATCTATGCTATGGGCGGCAGGCCTCAATATGTCCTTCTGAACTTTTCAGCGCACAGAAACAGCACCAGGGAATTTTTTGACCTTTTCTTCGACGGCATTGAAGAAGCGCTGAAGACCTACGGCGTTAGCCTCATTGGAGGAGATATATCCTCTGCTGACAGGATCATGCTTTCTCTTACTGCAGTCGGAACCGGGGGAAAAATCCTGAAACGAAAAGGAGCCAGGATTGGCGACAGGATCTATGTGACCGGTCCGCTCGGCGATTCTGCATGCGGGCTGGCAATGCTTAAGGAGATGCGAAGGACGATCGATTTTACGAAACGCGGAAGAAAGGGATTGCCTGTGGCATGGGATATTGCCGCTCCCCTGCTCAGGAGACACCTGATGCCGCTTGCCAGAAATCCGGAAAGAATTGCGGGTACTGCTACGGCAATGATCGATATCAGCGATGGCCTGTTGATCGATCTTTCACGGCTCTGCAAGGAGAGCGGCGTCGGTGCACGGATTCATGCTCCGGACATACCTGTTTCGCACGAGATGAAAAAGACCGCTGCATGTATGGGGATTTCTGCTCTTGAGCTGGCAGTAAACGGAGGCGAAGATTATGAACTCCTCTTTACAGCACCTGCAATAGCAGAGGTTAAGGCCTTTTGTATTGGTGAGATCACGCGCACTGGAATCTCGGTTGTTGACGAAAAGGGGAAAAAAATTAAAGTCTCTGCACGGGGGTACCAGCATTTCTCACCTCAGGGATAAGTTCAGGCAGATCCTCAGCATTAAGGAATCGCCTCACCGGATAGCGCTGGCATTCTCTGTCGGCGTGTTTATCGGCATGTCTCCGCTTATTGGTCTGCATACTGTGCTCGGTCTTCTGGTGGCATTCGTCTTCAGGCTTAATAAGTTCGTGAGCATTGTCGGCATCTATGTGACCAATCCCTGGACCATAGTCCCGATCTATTCCCTTGGTATATGGATTGGCGCCAGGCTCCTCGGCATGCATCATATTATTCCTGACATTGACTGGGCGCATCTGTCCATAAAAGAACTTCTTCATACCATGGGGCCTCTCCTTATGCCGTTTCTTTTGGGCACAACGGTCCTTGGGTCAGTATCTGCGCTGCTCAGTTATTTCATCATTTACAGAACAGTGAGGAGAAACCGTGTCTAAGGTATCCCTGGTTAGTCTCGGCTGCCCGAAGAATCTGGTCGATTCAGAAAACCTTCTGAAGAAGCTTGCGACAAAGGGTTTGTCATACACTGACGATCGTGAGGAGGCAGACCTTCTGCTGATCAACACCTGCGGATTCATCGATGCGGCCAAAAAGGAGTCGATAGAAGAGATCCTTAATCTGACAGCCGCTAAAGAGTCCGGGAAGAAGAAACTTGTCGTCTTCGGATGCCTTGCCAAACGGTTTGGTGCTGAACTGAAAGAGGAGATCCCTGAGATCGATCTGCTCTGTGGCGTTGGCGATGATGATAAGATCGTTGAATACTGTGCCGGCGTGTTATCGGCATCTGATTCCGAAGAAACCGAGATTCGGCTTGCTGATACCGCATATGCGTATCTCAAGATAGCGGAGGGCTGCGACAGGGGCTGTTCTTACTGCGTAATCCCTGATATCCGCGGCAGTTTCAGGAGCAGGACGCCAGAGGAGATCCTGAAAGAGGCGGAAGCCCTTGTCAGGGCAGGGCGGCGTGAACTTATTGTTGTTGCACAGGATATTACATCCTATGGCAAAGACCTTGCTCAATATGACCTTTCGCGGCTTGTTAGAGATCTTGCTGCAATTGACGGAGATTTCTGGATACGCCTTCTCTATCTCTATCCGACCGCAATTACCGATGAACTTCTTGAAACGATAGCAGCAGAAGAAAAGGTATGCAAATATCTTGATATACCGCTTCAACACACAGAAGAAAAGATCCTTGGGCTGATGAAGCGCGGAGGCGGCAGTAATTATTACGAAAAGCTGATAAAGAAGATCAGGGCGACAGTTCCGGATGTGGCGTTGAGGAGCACCCTGATCACCGGCTTCCCTCAGGAGACTGAAAAGGATTTTGAGGCCATGCTCGATTTTGTCCGGCGCATGGAATTGGACAGACTTGGCGTCTTCACCTATTCGCGGGAAGAGGGAAGCGCTGCATATAGTCTGAAAGGTCAGGTGCCGAAGCATATTCGGGCGAAGCGGCGTGACAGGATCATGGAGGTGCAGTCAGCCATTTCTCTTGAAAGGAACAAGAGACTTGTCGGAAGGACCTTCAGATCTCTTGTTGATGAGATCGATGACGGGGTCGGGATTGCACGGATCTATTCCCAGGCGCCTGAAATAGACGGGGTTGTGTTTATAAAAGGATCAGATTTTGACAGGCATGAGTTTGTCCAGGTCAGGATCGATCAGGCATTTGACTATGACCTGCAGGGGACTGTTGTTGGATGAGGAAATCTCCCCTTCTTAATCTTGCCCTGTTTCTGCTCACGTTTGCTTCAACGCTTACGGTTGGCGCCATCCATGCCGGCGTTGACCTCCTAAAGGATCCGCAGGATATTGTGCGGGGGCTGCCCTTTTCCCTTGCTCTTCTTTCGATACTTCTTGTCCACGAGTTTTCTCACTATATAACGTCACGGCGCCATGGCATTGAGGCATCACTGCCCTATTTCATACCTGCACCGACTCTTTTTGGAACACTCGGTGCCTTCATTAAAATGCGCTCAGCCATAACCACGAAAAATGCGCTGATGGATATCGGCTCATCGGGTCCGATCGCAGGCTTTCTTGTATCAATCGTTGCCGTTGTGGTCGGCCTGCATTACTCTGAAATTCATGCAATACCTCGTCAAACGGGTGAGATGATCGTGTTGGGAGATTCCCTCCTCTTTATCGCTCTGACGAAGATCGTCATAGGCTCTATTCCCGATACCTATGAAGTTTATCTCCACCCCGTTGCCTTTGCAGGCTGGATCGGTTTTTTTGTCACCTCCCTGAATCTCATTCCTGCAGGACAGCTTGACGGAGGACACATAGCGTATGCAATTTTAGGAGAAAGGCACGGATGGCTCTCAAAGTTTATGATCGGGCTGCTCGTCATACTCGGTTATTTTTTTCAGGGCTGGCTGGTCTGGGCAGTTCTGCTCCTGTTTCTTGGTTCAAAGCATCCGCCTATCCTCTTTCCCGAAGTTCCCCTTGATCCAAAGCGCAAGGCAATAGGGTTCCTTGCCCTGGTTATCTTTATCCTGACCTTTATCCCGATACCGGTAACTATTAAATAAAAAAGGGCCCAGGCATTCAAGCCCGGGCCCCTTGAATAGCAGTTGAATATGCTTTTTGGCCTAAAACTTCCAGGTGTATCCGAGAGTTGCTTCCCACTGGCTCATCTTCAGTTTGATTGCCTGCAGTCCAGGGACCTCAAGTGTATTTGGTCCGCTGACGGTCTTTGAGAAGGCATGCATGAGAGAAAAACTAAGATTCTGTGTCTTTGACATGGCCTTTGTGAAACCGGCAGTTGCATGCTGCTCTATTACGCCGGGAGCGAGGATGTTAAAGGGGAGTTCAGAGTTTGGAATCGGCTGGTTTGCAAATGAATAGCCGGCCCTCCAGGTCCAGGCATCGCTGCTTTTCCACTGCACGCCTGCTTTGTACACAGTCATGTCATCCCAGCCAAAGCCGGAACCCTCGTCATTACCAAGCTGGGCTGTCATCAAATTAGGCAGCATAGGATTGCCAATTGATTTGATATCACTGTAATAGATCTTCTGAACGTCAAAGAGAAATGCCAATGCCGGAGTCGGTTTAACGGCAACGCCGATTGTCCAGTTGGCAGGGATATTAAAGCCTCCCTGTTCAGCAAAGAGTCCGGCATACTCGTCAAGGGTAGTCATCCAGATCTTTGTCTGATACGATGCACCGACGCTCAGATAGGGCATGATCTCGCCATAGTAACCGATTCGGCCGCCAAATCCATAAGAGCCCTCATGGTCATTGTTTGCAATATGGTTGGGGTCACTTGAAAACCCCATATCCCCAAGAGATTGCAACCCTATCTGCTCAAACCTCTGATAGGCAAAAATCGGGCTGAAACCAAGAGAGTGCCTTGGTGCTATCTTTACTGAAAGGGTCGGCACAATAAATAACTGCATCAGATCTATGCCTGTTGTCGAGACTGAAAAATCATAATACGTGTTTGTATTATAATCAGTATTCATACCGCCATTGCCGAATATTGAAACACCGACAGAAGTTTTATTATTTAAGGACCAGTTCACCCCCATGGCAGGAACAAGAAAATATTTGCTGTCACTTTCGTATGTCCCGGGTGTAAAGCCAAATGTTCCCGGAAAACCGGAAGGATTTCCCGTTACCGAATATTCTCTGTTGGGGTTGAAAAGACTGAGAGAGATGTCAGCACTATTGCCGACAAAAACCATTAATGCCGGGTTTACCGATGCATCAAGCGAACCTTGTGGCAATGCCACGCCAGCGCCACCCATTGCCTTGCTTTCAATACTGTACCCGTGAGCAAAATAGCCGTTTGTTGCATCTGCATCACCTGCAACAAAGCCGATCCCCGCAACGAATACCATGAGCAACATAAAACCAGTAACCCATCTGCTGCCTGTCTTCTTCATTTGAAACCCTCCTTTTTTGTTTGAGAAAAGTTATAATATTAACAAGCCTTAGGACTTCCTCAAGAATAAAATATTGTTATTTCTCCTTGTTTTCACAGCTGTTTTCTAAAGCAGTTTCGTAGATTGTAAACAATCTATGGGCCTAAATTCAAGCAGATTTGATAGTTATGGAGACAGGGAATTTTTTGTATTTTTTGTGGTATCGTATTAAAAAACAGACAAGGAGACGGATATTATGAAAGTGATTCTCAAAGATGATGTAAAGGGGCTTGGTCATATGGGGGACGTTGTCAATGCTTCAGACGGATATGCACGGAACTATCTGATCCCGAAGAATCTTGCTGCTGAGGCAAGCACCAAGAATATAAAGGAGCTTGAGCATAACAAGAAGATCATCCTGGAGAAGGCTGCCAAGATCAGGGATGCGTCCAAGGAATCGGCCGGGAAACTTGCGGCCCAGACGGTTGTCATCAAGGCAAAGGTGGGAGAAGAGGAGAAGCTTTTCGGCAGCGTAACCAGCATGGATATTGCCGAGGCCCTTGCTGCCCAGGGATTTGAAATAGACAAGAAAAAAATACATATTGATGAGCCGATAAAGCGCATTGGCGAATATGTTGTTCATGTCAAGATCCACGCGGAGGTATCAGCTCCCGTAAAGGTGCATGTTGTTCCTGAATGAGAGATTCTGAAATCCAGAAAGACAGAGTTCCGCCGCAGAGCATAGAGGCTGAGCAGTCTGTCCTGGGCGCAATCCTGCTTGACAATGATGCGCTGTATACCGCTGTTGAGATGCTTCTGCCTGATGATTTCTATCGTGACAGCCATAAAAAGATTTATCAGGCAATGACCGATCTGTACCGAAAGCCTGAACCGGTCGATATCATTACCCTGACTGAATTCATGAAGGTCCGCGGAGAGCTTGAGGCCATAGGCGGGCTGCAGTACCTCTCATCTCTTGCATCTATTGTGGCGACGTCTGCCAATGTGCGGTACCATGCCAGGATTATCAAGGAAAAGGCCCTGGTCAGAGGCCTGCTCACCTCGGTGACCGATATTGCGAAGAATGTCTATGAAAGCGAGCAGGACGCTGATGAACTGATTGATTTCGCCGAGAAGACCATATTCAATCTTCATGACCGGAAGGTAAAGACTGCCTTCTACCCCATGAAGGACCTGATCACCGATACCTTTGTAACGATCGAAAGGCTCTATGACAGGAAAGAGTCGATCACCGGCGTGCCGTCGGGATTCAAGGACATTGACGATCTGACCACAGGCTTCCAGAAGGGAGACCTGATCATTATCGGCGGTCGGCCAGGCATGGGGAAAACGGCCTTCTGTCTGAACATTGCCCAGCATGTCGGCATAGGCCTGAACGAGCCTGTTGCGATTTTTAGTCTTGAAATGGCAAAGGAGCAGCTTGTCATGAGAATGCTCTGCTCTGAGGCAAAAGTGGATTCGAACAAGGTGAGAAAGGGATTCATCAATAAGCGTGAAGACTGGAACAAACTGACGAATGCAGCAGGCAAACTTGCCGAGTCCAAAATATTTATCGATGATTCGTCGGGTCTCTCGGTGCTTGAAATGAGGGCAAAGGCGCGAAGGTTAAAACAACAGCACGGCCTGAGTCTCATTATTATCGATTATCTCCAGCTTATGAAGGGAACGGGCAAGTTTGAGCGGCGAGAGCAGGAGATTGCAGATATTTCACGTTCTCTTAAAGCCCTTGCCAAGGAACTCGAGGTGCCGGTAGTTGCCCTGAGCCAGTTGAACCGCGGCGTGGAGACCAGGACCGGCAGCAACAAGAATCCGACGCTTGCCGATCTCAGGGAGTCTGGCGCTATTGAACAGGATGCTGACGTTATTATCTTTCTCTATCGCGAGGCAAAGGACGAGAAAGAGGGCAGGGGAAGCATTGTGGTCGATATTGCAAAACAGAGAAACGGTCCTACTGACAAGGTGAATCTTACATTCCTTGCGTACTGCACCCGGTTTGTTGATGCTACTGATGTCGAATATCAGGAACTGGAAGAGACCTTCTGAGCATGCATCGCACTCCGGCAGTTGCAGGCAGGTTTTATGACGGCACCAGTGCTGGACTCAGGAAGCAGGTCGAGCAGTATGTTGTTTCCGATCAGCCCCTTATGGATGCTGTCGGTATTATGGTTCCTCATGCAGGGCTCATCTACTCGGGATCTGTTGCCGGACAGGTCTATTCTTCCATCTCGATGCCAAAGACGTTTGTTATGCTCGGACCAAATCACACAGGCCTCGGCCCTGCGGTTTCCCTTATGGACAACGGCGCATGGGAGATTCCCACTGGAATCCTCAACATCGACAGAAAACTTGCGGGCAGGATCCTCCAGGGCACTGCGCTGGCGGCCGGCGATTCGCAGGCTCATGCCTATGAACATTCCCTTGAGGTTCAGCTTCCCTTTATTGCCAGGTTTTCTGCTGCGGTGTCTATTGTTCCGATTGCCATAATGAGTGCATCGTACGACACCTGCAGGGAGCTTGCTGAAGCCATTGTAAAGGCAGTTCAGGGAGTCGATTATCCGGTCACGATTCTTGCGAGTTCTGATATGAGTCACTACGTGTCTGACAGGGTCGCCCGCCAAAAGGACAAGAAGGCGATCGAAAAAATACTCGGACTTGATCCGCGCGGCCTCTATGATACGGTCATGCAGGAGAGGATCTCCATGTGCGGTGTTCTTCCGGCAACGGTCATGCTGATCGCTGCACAGCTGCTTGGTGCAAAGAATGCACGGCTCATCAATTATATGACGTCAGGCGATGTAAGCGGCGACTACGACAGCGTTGTGGGATATGCAGGTATTGTGCTGTCCCGATAGCCGGCTCGGGTAGACAAGCCGCAGGGGGCATGGTAGAGTTAAGGTATGGCAGAAGGCGGTTCAGAACATAGAAAATTCAGGCGCTACGATGTCGACAGCGTCCACGGCAGAATGGCCTATCTGTCTGATATTAATATCCTGAATATCAGTATGGACGGTGCTGCCATTGCGACGACGCAGAGGTTGTCCCTTGACAGGGAATATGCACTTAAACTGAACTATGAGGACAGCAGCCTGACGCTGAGAGGAAAGATCGTATGGTCGGTGCTCAGCCACTCAAAAACTTTGAAGAATGGTGAAGTCGTGCCGGTCTATAAGGCGGGCGTCAAGTTTACCAATGTCATGACCGCGGAGGCGACTGACCTCTTAACCTATATTGAGAGAAGCAGGTCGAGTGACCTGGAAAAAAGGATCCTTGGCGTGAGGTTCAAGGTCCGCCAGCCTGACAATGCCATGATCAACTTGCCATGCGAATATGACATCAAGAGGATCAGTCTCGCCGGCATGCTGATTTCATCTGATACAGGGCATGAAATAGATTCAGAACATGAGATGGAAATATACCTCGACGGAACTCCCCTCACGGTATTCGGAAGAATTGCGAATGTTGCCGAGGTGAAGGGCAATGAAGCTGCAAAATATGATGTTGGTATTGAATTTGTCAGAATTCCTGAAGAAGACCTCAAGATTCTCACCTCATATATTACAGCGATAGAAGCCCGGCAATAAAGGTCTCCTCAGAACGCCGCATGGACTGCAGGTTCTGCTGAAGAGCGATGATGTGCTCTGTTTCTGTCACTCCTCAATTATCCTGTAAGCGAAATTGATCCGCGCCGAGCCATCGAGAGTGGCCTTGACCGAGCAGTATTTGTCCATCGAAAGCTGAACCGCTCTTTTTACTGCCTCTTCTGATACTCCCTTCCCCCTGACAACATACTCAATGGTGATCTCTGTGTATTTGTGAGGATAGCTGTCTGCCATAATGCCGTTGACCTGCGCTTCTAATCCAGTCACCTGCTGCTTTTTTTTCCTGAGTATGGAGATGATATCCATTCCTGAGCATCCGCCGATGCCCATGAGAAGGAGTTCCATGGGCCGTGAGCCAGAATTGCTGCCACCCGCGTCAGGTCCTGCATCCATCACCACTGCATGTCCTGAATCTGCCGTTGCAACAAACTGCATACCTCCTGTGAATGTGACCGTTGCCTTCGCCATAGCGAACCTCCTGATCTGTTTTGTTCTTCAGCCTGATTTTGAATTTTCCCTGACAGAGGATACGCCCGTTTGGCTGAAGCTGTGCATATATTATATACGAGTCAGCTTACCTTATATATTTGCAATTATTAATCTTCTTCACTTCTTAATTTGATACCGAAAAAAGGATTGAATTTATTTGAAGTATGAGTAAAATAATGGTCATGCTTATGGATCCATAAGAAAAAATCATTAGTCGCCTCGGCTGATATGGGTCAGTATGTAAAAAGATGGTGCCGTGTTTGCCGGAATAAAGTTTCAGGAATAAAAGGGGGAAGGCAATGAACAAACTCGACAAGAGCGGTATGGATGAGGACACAATCTGCGGTTTCTCCCGCAGGGATTTTCTGAAGTTCTGCAGCACGATGGCAGTCGGCATGGGCCTGCCGGTTGGCATGGGGGAGAAGATTGCCGAGGCAGTCACGGCCCAGAAGCGCCCGCCTGTACTATGGCTTTCTGCGCAGGAATGCACCGGCTGCACGGAGACCCTGCTGAGAGCGAGCCATCCGACACTGGAAAAACTAATCCTTGAGCTGATTTCGCTTGAGTATCATGAAACTTTGCTGGTCGGATCAGGAAAGCAGGCTGAGGACTGGCGCATGAAGGCGATGAAGGAATATAAGGGCAGGTATATCCTTGTGATCGACGGCTCCATCCCCATTAAGGACAACGGCATCTACTGCAAGATCGGCGGGAAAACAGCCCTTTCTCTGCTTGTTGAAATGGCCACTGATGCTGCTGCTGTTGTGGCTATCGGCTCCTGCTCATCGTGGGGCGGCATACCTTCATCAGATCCCAATCCTACCGGGGCTACCGCAGCTCATGAAGTGCTGAAGAGCAAGGGCATCAAAACACCGGTCGTGAATATCCCCGGATGCCCGCCTAACCCGTATAATTTCCTTTCAACCGTTCTTTACTATGTGACATTCAAGAAACTCCCTGAACTTGATGATCAGGCAAGGCCGAAGTTTGCCTATGGCAGGATCATTCATGAAAACTGCGAGCGACGTCCGCATTTCGATGCAGGAAGGTTCGCGCTGCAGTTCGGTGATGAAGGCCACAAAAAAGGCCATTGCCTTTATAAGCTCGGATGCAAGGGCCCTGAGACCTTTGCAAACTGCCCTGTCCAGCTTTTTAATGATGTTGGATCAGGTGCATGGCCCGTCGGCACGGGGCATCCCTGTTTTGGCTGCACAGAGAAAGGAGTCGGCTTTACCGTGCCCCTTCATTCACCTGCACGGCCCAAGTACATTACGCCTCCATCGTTCTTTACTGAGGTCTTTCCCGGCAAAGAGGGTGTGGCTCCCGGGACCAAGGCGCTTGCTGCAGGCGTAGCAGGCGCAGCGATAGGCGCAGCTGGAGCTGCCGTGCTGTCAGGCCTTGGCAAAAAGGACGACGACAAAAAAGACAAGGGGGAATAGGCCATGAGCATGAACAGGCGAGATTTTCTCAAGACAGCGGCTGCCGGCGGCGGCATGCTGCTTGCCTCACAGGCAATGCCGGTGAATGCGGCCATGTCAAAGGAGCTTCCTCCTGAGGCGGTAGGCATGCTCTACGATGCTACGCTCTGTATCGGCTGTAAATCCTGCATGGTCAACTGCAAGTCCCATAACAGCATGCCAAAGGGCGCACTCTCTTCCGGTACGGAGGCAGTTGCACCGCCGTATGAATATTCTACTCCGGAAAAGATCTGGGACGATCCTCATGACCTTTCGGCGAAAACGCTTAATATCATCAAGGTGGTCAAGAACGGGACAGCAGTAAACAAGGATGAAGCGGAAAACGGTTACTCCTTCGTAAAACAGCACTGCATGCATTGCATCACGCCGGCCTGTGTCTCTGCCTGCCCTGTGGCCGCTCTCAAGAAGGACCCGAAGAACGGCGTTGTCTATTATGAGGAGAACAGATGCATCGGCTGCCGGTACTGTCAGCTTGCCTGTCCCTTCAGGATACCAAAATACGAATTTGGCAAGGCGTCTCCTCAGGTCAGGAAATGCCAGCTCTGTAATCACCGTTATGCTGAGGGGAAATATTCTGCCTGCTGCGAGTTCTGCCCGACAGGCGCTTCCATCTTCGGCAAAGTGCTTGATCTCCGCAAGGAGGCCCAAAAGAGGCTGACCCTGAAGCCTGGTGACCAATACGATTTCCCGGTACAGACCGTGGCCTCAAAGAATACAAGCAGGCGCACCGTATCAAAATATATCAGTCATGTCTATGGCATGAAGGAGGCCGGGGGCACCCAGTATCTTCTTCTTGCAGGGCTGCCTTTTGAGATGCTGGGGTTTGACAAGAATATCAAGGACGAAGCCCTTCCTGACCTCACCTGGGCCTATATCTCGAAGATACCTGCTGTCATAGCGACCGTGCTGATCGGGGGCGCAGCAACCTGGGCTGTCACCAGGGGCAGAAACAAGGATAAGGGGGAATAACCGCCATGAACCATAAAGACATTAAGATGATGACTCCTATGACCCTGGGACTGCTTCTTGTCATGGCAGCGGGAGGAGTGGTGGCACTGTACAGGCTGGTCTTTGGGCTCGGCGCTGCGACCAACCTTAGTGACATCTGGCCCTGGGGCTTCTGGATCGGCTTTGATGTGTTGGGCGGTGTGGCAATGGCTGCAGGCGGCTTTATCATTGCCGGCGCTGTGTATCTCCTGAACTGGAAGAAGTACAAACCCATTGTAAGGGCTGCTGTCCTGAATGCCTTTTTCGGATATGTTCTTGCGGCAACGTCCATTTTCCTTGACATCGGACAATCGTTCCGCATCTGGCATCCGATGGTCATGTGGCAGATCAATTCGATCATGTTTATTGTTGCGATCCATGTCGTGCTCTATACTACAACGCTTGCGGCAGAATCCAGTCCCATGATCTTCGAGAGACTGAAGATGAGCGGGGCGTACCGTTTTATCAGCGCGATCATGATACCGATCGTCCTGTTTGGCGTGCTCCTTTCAACGCTTCACCAGTCCTCCCTTGGGGCGGTCTACCTGATCATCCCGTCAAAGCTTTCACCGCTTTGGTACAGCAGTAAACTTCCGTATCTCTTCCTTGTCTCGGCAGTCATGATGGGGCTTTCTATGGTGAGTTTTGAGACGATCCTGAGCGCAAGGGTTTTCAAACATAAGCCGCCTGTTGATATTCTGACCGGTATGGCGCGGGGATCGCTGATCGTTGCGGTCCTTTATTTCGTGCTCAAGGTCTGGGACCTCCTGTCCGGTCCCGGCATCGGCGCCGCATTTACGGGAAGCTTCACGGCTAATATGTATCTCCTGGAGATGGCGATCGGAGTTATTTTACCGCTTGTACTGCTTTCCGTTAAGGACTTCAGGACAAGGCTGACCAGCATCTTTGCGATCAATATCCTGGTTATCACCGGCATTCTGCTCAACCGATTGAATGTCGGCATCTTCGGCCTGGCTGAATACGCAGGGAGGTTCGGGGTGGATTACTTCCCCTCGCTGATGGAGATCATTCTCACTGCAGCCATGATCGCTTTTGCCTTCGTGGGTTTCAAATTCTCGGTCAAATACCTGAATGTCTTTCCGGAAACTGAGCACTGATTCCGATCCATGTATAAAGCACAGTTTATAAAATACTATCTCTCAGGAGGAGGACTCTATGTCTAAGAGAATTACGATCGACCCTATCACCAGGATTGAAGGTCACCTGCGAATAGACTGCGAGATCGACAACGGCAAGGTCACAAATGCCTGGTCTTCAGGCCAGATGTGGAGAGGCATCGAGACTATCCTGAAAGGTCGTGATCCGCGCGAAGCCTGGATATTTACGCAACGTTTCTGCGGCGTTTGAACGACCGTTCACGCACTGGCTTCAGTGCGTTCGGTCGAAAATGCACTCCAGATGGAGGTGCCGCTTAACGCTCAGTTTATCAGAAACCTCATGATGGGTGCTCATGCTACTCATGACCATATCGTGCATTTCTATCATCTTGCAGCCCTTGACTGGGTCGATATTGTATCTGCGCTGAAGGCAGATGCACGTGCCGTTGCAAACCTCGGCCAGAAGCTTTCTCCCTGGACTGGCAACAGTTACGACGCAGTGAAGGCTTCTCAGGACAAGCTCAAGACCTTTGTCGGGTCAGGTCAGCTTGGCATCTATGGCAGCGGTTACTGGGGCCATCCCGCCATGAAGCTTGCTCCTGAAGTGAACATGCTCGCAGCACATCACTACCTGCAGGCCCTTGAGTATCAGAGGGAGATCAACAAGGTAGTCGCTATCCTTGGATCAAAGACCCCGCATATCCAGAACATGGCGGTCGGCGGTGTTTCCAATCCGATCAACCTCGACAGTCAGTCAACACTGAATATGGAGAGGCTCTATTTCATCAAGACGCTTATTGACAAGGTCGGCGATTTTGTTGAAAACGTTCTTCTTGTCGACACTGCTGCAGTTGCTGCATTCTACGCCGACTGGACCGGACACGGAAAGGGTGTGACCAATTATCTGTCAGCTCCTGATATGCCGATGGACACAAGGGGCACAAAGTTCGCGCTGCCCGGCGGTTATATTCCTGATGGAGACATATCAAAGTTCAAGGCCATTACCAGTTACAACGATGAGTTCTTTAAGACAAACGTGAAGGAAAGCATCAAGCACTCCTGGTATGACGGAGACTGGGATAAACATCCGTGGGATGGAGAGACGGTCCCGAAATATACGGACTTTCAGGACAAGGGGAAATATTCGTGGGTCAAGTCTCCGACCTTTATGGGCAAGCCTGCCCAGGTTGGCCCGCTTGCAAATGTCCTCTGCATGTTTGCGGCAGGCCATGAGCCGACAAAGAAATACGCAACAAAGATGCTCGATACGATCAGCGCACTTGCCGGAACAAAGGTCGGCGTGGGAGCGCTGCATTCGACTATCGGCAGGATCGGCGCCCGTTCGATACGCTGCGCAGTGCTCTATGATACGCTTAAAGACCAGTGGAACGCCCTTATCGAAAATATCGCAAAGGGTGACACAAAGACCTTTAATGTGCCGACATTCCCCTCTGGAATTCAAAAAGGTTTTGGCTATCATGAGGCGCCAAGAGGCATTCTTTCCCATTGGATCGTGATCGACAACGGCAAGATCAAGAATTATCAGGCGGTTGTGCCGTCCACCTGGAATGCAGGTCCGAGGAACAGTCAGGACGCCCTCGGTCCCTATGAGTCTGCACTGTTAGGCACTCCGGTGAAGGACCCTGAAAAGCCTCTTGAGGTGTTGAGGACAATCCATTCCTTTGACCCCTGTCTTGCCTGTGCGATCCATGTGCTGGACAAGAACCGGAATGAGATTGTAAGGGTAAAGGCTGTCTGATGGAAATTCCTCTGTCATCTTCAGGAGCGCAGCCGAAGATCCTTGTCATGGGTGTGGGCAGTATCCTGATGATGGACGAAGGGATCGGCATCAGGGCAGTAGAGGAATTAGAGAAGAGGTATCGGTTTCCGGAGAATGTCGAGATACTTGACGGCGGCACTTCGGGAATCGAACTTCTCTCCTATATTTCCGGTAAGGACTACCTCATAATAATCGATGCGATAAAGAGCGGCAACCCTCCGGGAACGGTGCTCAGGGTAGAAGGAGAGGACGTGCCTGCCCAGTTCCTGACAAGAATATCACCTCATCAGCTTGGCATATCTGATCTCCTTGCCGCTGCCACCCTCACAGATGAAATACCGAAGAAACTGGTGCTGTTCGGCATCGAGCCGAAGGAGATCGTCATGGTCATCGGTCTTTCTGATGAGGTGAGGGCGAGCATGGGCCATCTCGTTGAGGTGGTCGTTGATGAATTAAAGAGATTGGGCTGTGATGTGGTGCCTCTTTTACCGCATGAGATTTCCCTGGCCGAGAGCGTCTGGGGAAGGATGTAGGGTATACTATTCCATGTGTCTCGCCATTCCTTCAAAGGTCATCGAGAAAGACCAGTTCAGGGCTGTTGTCGACGTATACGGCGCACGCAGGGAAATCAACCTTATGCTGATGGCCGAAGACGTTGCAATTGGGGATTATGTCCTGGTGCATGCAGGGTTCGCTCTCCAGAAGGTTGACGAAGTTGCTGCGCAGGAGGCCCTGAAGGTCATCTCCTCGATTATCGAGGATGTTTCGAAAGAGATGGAAACCGGGCCTATCGGATCAGAATGTGAGCCCCTGCCGTTCCATCAGCATCTCGCCTAAATAAGAACCGGGTTTGATTGATGCATTTTTGATCAGTTCAGCCTTGTCCAGTTCATAGTGCTTTACGCAGGATGCGCAGATATAAAACTTGCAGTCAAAGTCCTCGATGAGCGTTTTCATGAGCTGATGAAGCGGCGAGAACTCGTCCTTCTTCTGATACGTGAGCGTCTCGGCAAAGCCTTTTTTGCCTAACAAGGCGCCGTTATCCATAAGAAAGAAGTCCACTTCTGCATCAAAGGCCTTCATGTTGGTTGCGAGCTGGAATGCGCCTGCCACAAGATCAGGCCTGTCATATGACTGGGTGATGATGAAAACGAATTTCTTTTTATCCATGGTGATCTCCTGTTCTATAGGTATTGGATCAGTGATGTGAGCAGGCCGAGCCGTTTGCATGTCCGCCGCAGACATGTCCCGGCACGAAGGCAGACAGGTTGCCTGCAGTAAAAAGGTCGAGGTTTTCACCTACCGTCCTTGCGGTTGCCTTATAGACCTTGATGCCTGATTGATTGAGCTTCATAAGAGCGCCCCCTCCTATACCCCCGACAACCACACAGTCAATGTCATGGCCGCCCAATGCCTTGAGCGGACTGCACATGCCATGGGTGTGATGCTGATCAGCATTGCCGATCACTTTCAGATTATTGGTCTCCGTATCGACGAGCACAAAGGAAGGGGCTGATCCGAAGTGGCCATAGACTTCACTTTCAAGCGAGGGTGAGTCTTTAACCGGGAAACATACTTTCATATTACTTCTCCTTTTTTACAGACGGTTTTTTCAAGAACAAGGGCCTTGCACTGCGTAAGGGCGCTGGCAGTTTTCCGTCGGGCGCTGGCAAGGATTCGCTGAACCGTTCCCCGGGATATGCCCATACTATTGCCGGCCTCCTCCTGCGAAAGGCCGTCAACATCGCAGAGTTTCAGGGATTCGAGCTCGTCGGGATAGAGCATGATCTTTTCAATTTCTGAAAAGGGAATGCCGATCGGTTTAAATGCCTTCCCCTTGAATGTGCATGCGCAGGTCCTCGGCTTCTTATATCGCGGCGACATGACACTCCTGTGCTATTTTGTGCATATGCACATAATAGCACAGGAGTTAGAAAGTCGTCAACTTTACCTGCCTGGGCGTTGCCAGGGCTATGAAATAAAATTAATTTGAATTTTGCTCATAAGTGTGTAAGATGAAACAAGAAATAGAATGAATGGTTAAATCTATATATATAAAGTTAAAGGAGGAAAGGGTTATGAAGATGATCATCAGTTTTGTTCTCGGTGTTTTGTTTGTCAGTATGGTCTTCGGCTGCACTCCCTACCACTCGCAGGGGGTGAGCACTGGCGCTGCTGTGGGAGGGGTCGCAGGAGCCATTCTTGACCACAGGAACCCCTGGCGGGGAGGTGTTATCGGCGGTTTGATCGGCGCAATTACAGGTGCAACGATTGCAGATATCGGATACCGCGGCGGACGTGAAGCGTATTACCATGATAAACCGGTCGAATATTACACTGAAGATCGGCGCGGACGGTATTATGCCGAACCCCGCGGATACAATGAGCGGACCAAATGCAGGAAGATACGCGAGAAGATCTGGGAGGACGGCAAGTTGATCAGGGACGAAGAACGGGAGATTTGCGAAGGCCAGAAATACGAGCCAAGATATTAGCAGGATGCTTGGGAGACTGTTTGCCGAACGGGAGGACTGCCGGTTTGTCTCATTCGGGTATCTGCTTAATGCACTCTTCAGCGGGACGCGCGAGACATGCAGGGTATGATCAGGGTTCTGTTTCTGGACTTCGGTGGAGTCATTGCTGATGAAGGGTTTTATGAAGGCCTGAAGGCTGTTGCGGCCAGGCGAGGTCTTCAGCCCGAGGGATTCTTCAGGACAGCAGAAGAGATCATACATGAGATAGGGTATGTGACCGGAAGAACCACAGAAGCGGAGTTCTGGAACGCAGTAAGGCAGAGGACCGGTATCCGGGATGACAATGCATATCTCAGGGAGCAGATCCTGTCGAGGTTTATCCTGAGACCTGAGGTCCTTGCCCTGGCCGATAGTCTCAGATTGTCGGGTATCAGGGTCTGCATATTAAGTGACCAGACAGACTGGCTTGATGAACTGGACCGGAGAACTCCGTATTATCATCATTTTGACCGGGTATTCAATTCATTCGTAATGCATAAGAGCAAGCGCGATGCCTCGCTCTTCAGCGATGTCTGCACCGAGATGGGCATAGAGCCAGGAGAGGCACTTTTTGTCGATGATAATATTGGTAATGTCGCGAGGGCATCAGACAGCGGACTGAAGACGATCCATGTCAGGGGACGGCTGGCCCCTGACATGGTCAGGTCGTTCCTCCGAAACTTGGAAAAGACGGAAAGTGTGATACAATAAAACCTATGAGAATACTGCTGGTTGAAGATGAAAAGGGTGTAGCGAACTTCATCAAAAAAGGGCTCGAGGAAGAACATTATACGATTGACCACAGTGTAGATGCGGAAGAGGGTCTCAGTCTTGTTTCCGTCAATGAGTATGACATCATTATCCTCGACATTATGCTCCCTAACATGAGCGGCATTGAACTCTGCAGGGAGATCAGGAAAAAGGGAATTCAGTCACCGATCATGATGCTTACTGCGCGAGATACGATCAATGACAAGGTTACCGGTCTTGACAGCGGCGCTGATGATTACATGACGAAACCCTTTTCTTTTGATGAATTCCTTGCGCGGGTGCGGGCTCTGCTTCGCCGCAAGCAGGATAAGCTGACTGAGCTCGTGTGCGGGGAACTGAAGATTGACGCCCTTGCGCACCGGGTGTATGTCGGCGGCAAGGAGGTTCTGCTTAGACCCAAGGAATATGCCATTCTCGTGTACCTTCTCAGGAACAGGGGGCGCGTGCTTTCCCGTACGCAGATCCTTGAAAATGTCTGGGGATATGATTTCAACCCCAATACGAATATCGTTGATGTTCATATCAAGTCACTGAGGGAGAGACTTGACGAAGCACATATCCTGAACCTCATACGGAGTGTACGGGGCGTCGGATATATGATCGACAACTGAGCTCCGCCGGGTCTTCCCGATGATTGTTCCCACAAAAAAGCGGCTTGCGATAATCTTTACCTCTGTTATCCTGATCTTCAATGCCATTATTCTGATCCTGAGCTATGTCTTCCTGCATCAGAGCATTATGGGGAGTGCCAAACGCCATATGCGGGAGGATATCAGGATCGAGTTCCTTGATCAATACAGGAGGTCAGGCCTGGATCCGATCAAAAACCTCTGGGATGAACACCTCTTTCAGATCCTCAACAGGGAAGGGGCCATTGTGGTATCGTCCAGAAATTCCGGGGATTTTTATCCTGAGGTGAATCCTGTTCTGCTGAAAAAGGCTTTTTCCGGAAAGGATGGCTTCAGCGTACAGAAGATCGGTTCAACAGATTACCTTATCTCCTACTTTTCCCTTGATGGGACGTATGTGGGACGTGCAGCCCTGTCGCTTGCCGAGTCTCAGAAATACGAGAAGAACTTCCTCGATATGATCCTGGTAGCTCTTCCGGGCATGGTTTTCTTATCCTATCTTACGAGCCGTTTTCTTGTGAATCATGCGATGGAGAAAATATCTGATTTCTTCACCTTTCAGGAAACCTTCTCGTCCAATGTTACTCACGAACTGCGTTCTCCTTTGGCATCGCTCAAGGGCAATCTTGAAGTGACTCTCAGGAAAGAACGGTCGATTGAGGATTACAAGGATACGCTCCAGCTCAGTCTTAAGGAAGTGGACCGCATTATAGGCCTGCTGAATAATCTGTATCTGCTTGCCTCGTCCAAATTCAAACCTCTTGACCTTTTCAAAAATGAAGTAGATATCGTGAAGATCGTAGCTTCAGTAGCACAAACCTATGCGGCGGCAATGGCGGACCAGGGGATAAAATTTACGCTGTCTGAGACGGATGCAGCTCTCTGCCATTGTGACGAGGCCCTTATTCGGAGGACGATTGAGAATCTTTTGGACAATGCTGTGAAATATACACCTGTCAATGGATCCATCAGCATGTCAGTCCAGAAGGATGAGAAGAAGATATCCATGACGATCACGAATACCTGTAAAGCCCTTGAGCGGAATGACCTGAAACATATCTTTGATCCCTTTTACCGGGGCAGGAATACGAAAAATGCCAAGATTGAGGGAAAAGGGCTTGGCCTCTACATCTCACGCTATATCATCCGTTCTCATGGAGGGGATATCAAGGTCAACAATACCTATGGCAATCTCTTCTCCCTGACCGTTTCCATACCCCTCAAATAGACGGAGGCCTGTTACTCCAGACTGATGATCTCGGGTGTCAGCTCCTCTCCCTCAATGGTAATGCGGGCAAGGGTTATGGGCAGAGAATAGCGGCGTGGGCCCGCGCTGCCCGGGTTAAGATACAGGATTCCATCCCTTTGTATTATGGCAGGATTGTGGCTGTGACCACTTATGAGGACATGAATGCCTGCCGCCCTGGGATCAAGATCGAGTCTGCCGATGTCATGGAGGATATGGAAAAGAAATCCGCAAAATTGAACCGAATCCGAGGCAGGCACACCTTTCATCCAGGGGCCGTTGTCGGTGTTGCCACGCACGGCAAATACGGGAGAAATTGCCCTCAGCTTTCTGAGAACTTCAGCGTTGCCGATATCTCCTGCATGAACAATAACGTCTGATCCTTGGAGGGCCCTGATTGCCTCAGGCCGCAACAGGCCGTGCGTGTCGGAGATTACGCCGATGGTGCGATGCTCGCTGACCTCGTTCGGTTGTGTCATGCAGTGGAAAATTATACCCGACCGGGCTGAAAATAAACAGGCATAACAGATAGCACGGCTCGTTGCACCTCATCAGAAAAAACAAGGCTTGCACCGAAAAGGCTCAGGACAAGCAGGAAAGTCAATAGGAATTGCGTGACCGCGATGCTGATAATTCCCTTCATGAATCCTCCTTTTTACGATTGCGTGATATCAGTTTCAATGGACATGCGCTAAAGCATATACGCAACAGATGAAAGAGAGATTAACGGGGCATGAGAAAAAGTTAATACGTGGCGTTAGGGGAAGAGGGCAAGATGGGATATGCCTTCAGTCTCGGCAAATCCCATCATGAGATTCATGTTATGAACAGCCTGGCCTGCCGCACCCTTGACCAGGTTGTCAATAGCAGAAACGATGACAAGCGTATTGGTCCGCGGGTTAACCTTGAGACCGATCTCGCAGGTATTCGTGCCCCTCACATGCTTTATGTTCGGAAATAGCTCACCGGTGAGCACGCGCACAAAAGGCTCGGATGCATATGCCCTGGTATAGTGACTGAGCATCTTTTGTGTGTCCATCTGTTTTGTCAGTCTTGCATAGATTGTCGTGAGAATACCTCTGTCAACGGGGAGAAGGTGAGGCGTGAAATTGACCATCACCTTTTTGCCGGCAAGGGAAGATATCTCCTGCTCGATTTCAGGCGTATGCCGGTGTGTCGTAATGCCATATGCCCTGAACCCTTCGTTCACCTCGCAAAAAGATATTCCAAGATCGGCTTTTCTTCCTGCTCCGCTTGTACCCGACTTTGAGTCAATGGTGATGGTTGAAGGGTCAATGACTCTGCTCTTTAGCGCCGGCATCAGGCCGAGAATTGCACTGGTTGGGTAACATCCCGGATTTGCGATAAGCCGCGCCTTCTGTATCTTCTTCCGGTAGATCTCGGGAAGCCCGTATACAGCCTTCTTAAGCGTATCCTGATGATTATGCAGAAGACCATACCATTCGGCATAGGTAGCTGCGTCAGAGATCCGGTAGTCCGCTGAAAGGTCAATTGCCCGTTTCCCTTTGCGGAAGAAATAATGCACAGCCTCCTGTGAGGCGCCATGAGGAAGCGCCAGAAAGAAAAGATCTGCCTTATGAAGAAGTCTTTCTTTGTCCATAGGTTCGAATGCAAGATCCCGGTACGCAGAGAGGAAGGGAAATACCTCCTGCAGTTTCTTTCCTGCTGATTTTTCAGAGGTGACAGCAGTAACTTCAATATGAGGATGGAGCGCAAGGATCCTCAGCAGTTCTATCCCTGTGTATCCGCTTGCACCGCAGATCCCGACCCTCAGTTTCTTCATGTCCGTTTTTTTCATATGTATTATGATACCTCACGCTGTCTTAAAATTTCAGGCAAAAGAAAAGGCCCCGAAAGTTCGGGGCCTTTTGGTGTTGAAGTGAAAAGAAAACTATCTCTTTGAGAACTGGAAGCGCTTTCTTGCTCCTGCGAGACCGTATTTCTTTCTTTCCTTTTCCCTCGGATCCCTGGTAAGGAATCCTTCCTTCTTGAGTTTGCCCCTCATGTCGGCATCCACCCTTAACAAGGCCCTTGAAATACCGTGTCTGATAGCCCCTGCCTGACCGGTAAGGCCGCCGCCTGCCACTTTTACCGATATGTCATGCTTGCCGGTAACACCAACGAGTTCAATCGGCTGCCTGATGATCATGCGGAGAGTTTCTCTATGAAAGTAGTCGTCAAGTGACTTGTTGTTAACGGTGATCTTGCCGGTGCCCGGAGCTATGATAACCCGTGCCACGGCGTTCTTTCTTCTTCCGGTGCTGTTATAATTTATCTCTGCCATTGTTTCTCCTCTACTGCAATATTTCCGGGGCCTGGGCTTTATGCGGATGATCGGCTCCCTTGTATACTTTCAGCTTCTTCAGCATCTGTTTGCCGAGGGTGTTTTTCGGAAGCATGCCCCAGACAGCCTTCTCGATGATCCGTTCAGGGTGCTTTTCGAACACTTCCTTGGCTGTCTCGGCCTTGATGCCGCCGATATACCCGGTGTGATGATAATAGACCTTGTCGGTCATTTTATTGCCGGTCAGTCTTACCTTATCGGCATTGACGACAATAATAAAATCTCCGGTGTCAACATTGGGAGTGAACACTGGCTTGTTCTTGCCTCTGAGATAGACGGCAATCTTTGTGGCGAGTCTGCCGAGTACAACATCTTTGGCATCGACAACATACCACTTGCGTTCGACATCACCTTTTTTTGCAAACTGGGTCTTCATTGTTACTTCTTACCTTTCTTTCTGAAAATGTGGGTTAAATAAAATAATAAAAAACGATGGTAAAAGTCAATATTTTGTGGCAATCACGATTGAAATTTTGAAAAATCCGCTATGGGTGCTACGGTTTCCCATATCTCCCTGAGCAGGGAAAGCCTGTTTGTCTTGATCTCGTCGCGTTTGTCCATGACAAGGACCTTGTCAAAAAAACTGTTTATAGCCGGCGTGATCTGGAATAGCACCCTGACAGCGGCAGGGAAATCGCCCTGTTCAAGACACGGTGCGAGAGCTGTTTTTATCGAGGTGTGACTTGTGCTGAGGTTCTTTTCCTCTTCCTGCTGAAAGAGAGAAGGCTCTGCTGCCGGAAGCGGGGTTTTGGGTATGATATTATTCACCCTTTTGATCGCAAGGAGGAATTCGGAGAACGCTTCTTCTTTCTGTGCTGCTGCGAGCGCCCTGATCCTTGCAGTAATACCCTCCAGGGGGTGGCTGAAGGAAAGCTGAAGCACTGACCTGATGATCTCCTGGCTATGCCCTGCCGACAGGAGGATGAACTCAGTTCTCTGGTTCATGAAATTCGTGATGGTATCCATGACAGCCTCAGGGGATTTGACTTTATGCAGGGTATTGAGTGCATGGGCAAAGACTTCCTGCAGGCCGAGGGCATATCCTTTTTCAAGAAAGATCGAGACGATACCCATTGCCTGACGCCTCAGGGCAAAGGGGTCCTCTGACCCGGTAGGGATGAGTCCTATGGAAAAAAAAGAAGCAATGTTGTCGATCTTGTCAGCAAGGCTTACGATAGCGCCAACCTCTGTCTGTGGAATTCTGTCACCCGAGCTTTTCGGCATATACTGTTCTTCAAGGGCATCAGCAACATCCCGCTCCTCCCTGTCGTTATGGGCATAATATTTTCCCATGATGCCCTGAAGTTCAGGGAATTCCCTGACTACGCCGGTTATAAGGTCAGCCTTCGACAGGCGTGCTGCCCTGACAGACTTGTCCTTCATATCAGGGGAAAGTCTTTCTGCAAGAAAGCCTGCAATCGAAGCTATCCGCTCTGTCTTTTCATGGAGGGTTCCCAGCCGTGCATGAAAAGTGACGTCTCTGAGTTTTTCGATGCGGTCAGCAAGAGGCCTGGCAGAGTCTTCGCTGTAATAAAACTTCGCGTCGTCAAAGCGTGCCTTGATGACACGCTGGGCGCCTGTTCGCACGGTCTCGGCATTTTCTGCCTTGGTGTTGCTGACGACGATGAAATTGTTTGCAAGATAGCCGCTGGCATCCTGCAGTGCAAAATATTTCTGGTGGTCTTTCATGACGGTGATAAGCAGTTCCTGGGGAAGTTTGAGATATTCCCTGTCAAAGCTGCAGAGCACCGGCACAGGATATTCGACAAGATAGTTGACGGTTTCGAGGAGCCCTTCATCGGTGATAACCTTAAGGCCCGAGTTCTGGGTGAGCTGAGTCATGGACTTTACGATCGTGTCTCGTCTTTTGTTCTGATCAAGGATCACAAAGTTTGTTTCAAGGAAATGCCGGTATGATGAGATGTCTTTAATCTGGAAGGAAGCAGGAGAAAGGAACCGGTGGCCTCGCGTCTGATTGCCGCTCTTCAGTCCGTCGATATCAAACTCGATGGCCTCAGCATCTGAAATTGCGAGGATCCAGACTATGGGTCTGACAAACGTCATAGAGCCGTTTCCCCAGCGCATGGACTTTGGGAAGTGCAGGGCTAACATGATCTTCTTCAGAAGTTCAGGCATAACGGTTTTTGTATCAGTGCCCTTTTCCTCGACAACAGCAACAACATACTCTCCTTTGCCTTTCTGCTTAAGCTTCAGGTCAGAGACCGCAAGGCCCAGAGATGCTGCAAAACCGGTCGCTGCCTTTGTCGGATTGCCTTCACTGTCAAAGGCCGCATTTTTTGCCGGCCCGAAGACTTCCTTAACATTATCTTTTTGTGATGCGGCAACATCGCTGACCAGCAGGGAAAGTCTTCTCGGCGTTGCATAGACTGCGATATCAGCATGCCCGATGCGATATTCTCCAAAGGTTTTTTCCGCTATTGCCCGGAGGTCTTCTATTGCCTGGGGAAGAAACCGGGAAGGGATTTCTTCTGTGCCTATTTCGAGCAGTATGGAAGAGCCGTTCAGGGTGGTGTTTTGTTCGTTCATTTTTCGCTCCTCAGAAGCGGGAACCCCATCTCTTCTCTCTGGCGGCTGTACGCCTCTGCCGCCAGTTTCGCAAGGTTTCTTACGCGGGCGATATATTTTGTCCTCTCGGTCACCGAGATGGCGCCACGCGCATCAAGAAGGTTGAAGAGGTGTGAACACTTGAGGCAGAACTCATAGGATGGAATTACAAGGCCGAGCGTGTTTAATCTGATAGACTCTTTCTCGCAGTCTGCAAAATGGCGGGCAAGAAGTTCGGCATCGGAATGATCGAAATTATATTTGGAGCCTTCAACCTCGGTGATATGGTGGATATCGCCGTACAAAAGGTTTTTATTCCACCTTAGGTCATAGACATTGTCAACGCCCTGCAGATACATGGCTATTCTTTCAAGACCATACGTTATTTCGAGTGATACCGGCTTGAGGTCAATGCCGCCCACCTGCTGAAAATAAGTAAATTGCGTCACTTCCATACCGTCGAGCCAGACTTCCCAGCCAAGTCCCCATGCGCCGAGCGTCGGAGATTCCCAGTCATCTTCAACGAACCTGATGTCGTGTTTTGTCTGGTCCACGCCGATCGCTTCAAGACTTTCGAGATAGAGCCCCTGGCAGTCTGCAGGTGACGGTTTGATGATCACCTGATACTGGTAATAGTGCTGCAGCCTGTTGGGGTTCTCGCCGTATCTTCCGTCGGTCGGCCTGCGCGATGGTTCCACGAATGCGGTTTTCCAGGGCTCAGGGCCGAGTACCTTCAGAAAGGTTGCCGGGTGGAATGTCCCTGCGCCGACCTCAATATCATAGGGCTGAAGCAGCGCACAGCCCTTCTTTGCCCAGAACTGATGAAGTGTGAGAATGAGATCCTGAAAATGCAATAGTAACCTCCTTGGAACGAGCCAAAATCTTAAAAAATTCCGGCATATTTGTCAATGTGGCTGCAGGTAATTGCAATCTCCCGCAGGGCCGGGAAAACGGTTTTGCAACAGAGATTCTTAAGAAAGATGAAGAAAGTCCGGGACTTGAACATGGATTTTACCAGTCCTGAGAAAGTAATATTTAAGGAGGAGTAAAGCATTGGAACCGTATACAAGAAAAACTGAACGGGTCAGAGAAGTTTTGACTGGTGAGGTCAGAACAGAGAGCGCCGGCACCATTATGCTGGTCAGTGCGCTCGGTTCCTGCATCGCGGTGGTCATGCTTGATCCGCTTGTCCGGATAGGCGGTATTGCCCATGTTATGCTGCCCGGAAAATGCAGGCAGGAAGGTCATGCCGACCGGTTCAGATATGCTGATGACGCGATAACGGAACTTCTCTCGCAGATGCTGCGGAAAGGCGCAAAAATAGAAGATCTCGTGGTCTGCCTTGCCGGAGCTGGCAACGTGCTTCAGCGGCCTGAGGACAGTATATGTTCGCTGAATATCGAGGCTGTCAGTGAGGTGCTCAGCCGTCTCGGACTGACTGTTTCGGCACAGTCCCTGGGGGGTGTTCAGCGGCGCTCGGTGAGGCTTGATATTGCCGCAGGAACTGTTCTATATTCAGAGGGTGGAGGGAAGTTCAGCGTGTTGTTCGGTCAAGCACCCATCATGCAGTGGGGCAAAAAACTGTGCTGACCGTCATGCTCTGTTCGGAGGTAACGGAAATATTGTGAACGATCCCATTCCGCATCCTGATGAGCATCAGGACAAGGGGCTATTCCCGCGCCTGTTGCTCTATGTCATTGTGATAATCGCCGTCCTGTTCATCGGTACTATCGGCTTTTCAGCATACCTGGGCTATCATGCGATGAAGGTCGTCTCTCCGCAGATGGCTGCCGTGCACGAGATACGGACCGAGATCGCCCTTGCTCACCTCTGGTCCGAAGAACTGATCATGGGTGACACGAAGTTGAGCGAAGATGATGTCTGGGCCCGGTATGACCTTGCTCAATGGTATGCAGATGCCATGCTCAAAGGAGGGACAAGTTACGAGGGCGAGCTTATACCTGTTGATGACCTGCAACTGAGAGGCCTTCTGAAACAGGCTTCTGAAAAGATCTCCCATTGCAGGGAGATAACCAGAAAACGATTGGCCTCAAAAGACAGTTCCCGTGTGGGCTCTCAGATCGATCGGGAATATGACCTTGCCTTTGGCGACCTGATGTCATTTTCCCATGAGATTGAGGCGCGCCTCCTGAAGGTTATCGATGACAATGCATCAGCCTTCAAGAGGGCTCAGATCGCTCTTCTGCTCGGATGTCTCATCCTTTCGTCCGGCTCCGGCATTATATTTCTCCGATATAATCGCGGCCGGTCAGCATTCCTTTCAAGGATTGCCGAGCAGAACCGGCAACTGCAGGTCACCAACCAGCAGCTTGCTGCAACCGAGCAGCAGCTGCGGGCGTCCAATCAGCAGTTGCTTGCCAGTGATCAGCAGATGAGGGCATCGAATCAACAGCTCCTTGCAGGCGAGCAGCAGTTGAGAGCGGCGAACCAGCAGCTTATGGCCAGTGAACAGGCCCTGCGCGAAAGCGAGACCCGTTACCGCTCGCTCTTTTCGGGCATGGCAGAGGGTGTCGCACTGCACCGCCTTGTTTATGACGAGCACGGTGTTGCAATAAATTATGAAATCCAGTCTGTGAACCGGCAATATGAGGTGCTTCTCTCCCTGTCTGAAAATCAGGTCAGGGGCAAGCTGGCAACGGATGCCTATGGAACTGATACTGCCCCTTACCTTGCAGAGTTTGCCGGCGTGGCGCAGAGCGGCGTCCCCTTGCGGTTTGAGACGTATTTCTCTCCCATGAAAAAGCATTTCGATATCTCGGTCGCTCCCATGGACAAGAGCGGCTTTGCCACGATCTTTTCTGATATCACCGGCAGGAAGAATGCAGAGGAGAAGATAAGGATGAACGAGACCCGTCTCCGCATCCTGTGGGAGATCTCCCAGTACAGGGCCGATAATATGCAGGACCTTCTCGACTACGCTCTTGAAAAGGTGATTGAGCTGACCGGCAGTTCCCTCGGATACATATATCATTATTCTGAACAGAAGAAGGAGTTTATCCTGAACAGCTGGTCCAAAGAGGTGATGAAGGAGTGTCTCATCACGCAGCCCGAAACGGTCTATCAGCTTGAAAAGACCGGCATCTGGGGCGAGGCGGTCAGGCAGGGGAAGCCCATTATCCTGAATGATTTTCAGGCCCCGCATCCCTTGAAAAAAGGGTACCCGGCGGGCCATTCTCATCTCTCGAATTTTATGACTGTCCCCCTTTTTAGCGGAAAACGCATCATTGCTGTTGTCGGCCTTGCCAACAAGAAGACCGACTATGATGAGAGTGATATTCTGCAGACAACGCTTCTTATGGACTCTGTCTGGAAAATCATCGACCGGAAGCAGGCAAATGATGAGATCGAGCAGTTAGAGGCCCAGACCGAGAAGCTTGAATCGCTCGGCCTCCTTGCCGGGGGTATTGCCCATGATTTTAACAACCTGCTGACCGCGATCATGGGCAACATAAGCCTTGCAAAGATGCAGATGCCCGGTGAAGGCAGGGCCAGGGATATGCTGCATGAGGCGGAGAAGGCTTCCGAGCGCGCACGGGACCTGACCATGCAACTCCTGACCTTTGCCAAGGGAGGGGTCCCGATAAAAGAGACCACTTCCATAGGAGGTATCATAAAGGACTCGGCTGGCTTTGCGCTTCGGGGAACGAATATCGCCTTTGATCTGAGAGCCGGTGACGGACTCTGGCATGTGGATGTCGATGCGGGTCAGATGAGCCAGGTGTTTCATAATCTTGTCATCAATGCCTCGCATGCCATGCCTGACGGCGGCACGATCAGTGTTCAGTGCGAGAACCTCGACCTGCAGAACGCCTGTGATCTGCCAGCCCTTAAACCGGGCAGGTATGTAAAGATCTCGGTCAAAGATAACGGCATCGGCATCTCAGGCGAGTATCTGACCAGGATCTTCGATCCCTATTTTACCACCAAGCAGAAGGGCAGCGGGCTCGGCCTTGCAACGGTCTATTCGATCGTTAAGAAGCACGATGGCCATATCACGGTTGAATCAGAGCTCGGCTCAGGCTCCACCTTCCATATCTATCTGCCTGCTTCTGAAAAAGAGGAAGAAGCGCCGGTCCCCTCTGCGCCGGTCTTCTGCCACCAGGGGGCAGGGCGGATACTGATCATGGATGATGAAGAGACAGTGCGGAATATAGCAGGCGAGATTCTGAAGACGTTTGGTTATGAAGTCGAATTCTCCGGTGACGGAGCCGAGGCACTTTCTGTCTATCAGCAGGCAGCGTCGCAGGAGAGGCCCTTTGATCTTGTTATCATGGACCTCACGGTTCCCGGAGGTATGGGCGGCAGGGAGCTTATGAAGAGGCTTCTGGAGATCGATCCCCATGCACGGGCTATTGTTTCGAGCGGGTACTCAAACGATCCGGTCATGGCTGAATATCAGAAATACGGTTTCAGGGGTATTGCCTCCAAACCGTATAATGTCCTGTCACTTGCGAATATTGTAAAGAAGGCCCTGGAGCCCTGACCTGCAAGGGCGGGGACGCGGTCAGTCGCGGACACTGAGGTGATTCACAAAGTCTTCAACCCTGGCCCGAATTTCTCCCCTGGTTTTTCTAAAGGCAGCCATGATCTCTTCTTCGGTGCCGGCAGCCTGAGCAGGATCGTCAATAGGCCAGTGGATACGTTTAATATGCGGCGGCGTCATGGGGCAGGACGCTTCTGCATTGCCGCAGAGGGTGATGATCACATCCATGGAAAGGAGAAAATCAGGATCGATCTCCTTTGACTCGTGTTCGGAGATGTCGACTCCGTCCTCTTTCATAACGGCAATCGCACGCTCATTCAGACCTGCCGGCGTAAGCCCTGCGCTGTGAGCATCGATCAGGCCCTTGCCAAGAACCCGTGCGTACCCCTCTGACATCTGTGACCGGCAGGAGTTGCCGGTGCAGAGAAACATTACTCTTATCATGATCTTCCTCCTGCAGCAGACCGCGAATGCATATCCGCATAACACTATATCAGAAGTTTACTGCTGTTTCCAGACATTGCGGATCGGATTTGATTCGCCATAGGAGAGAAACCGGCATCTGATATACTGAGTGTATAAAGAGGTGATTAACGGCATGAGCATTGAACGCAATGATTTCAGACTGCAGGAATTATGGAAGAACTACCCCGGGAAGTTCGCTTCTGAGGACCGCATATTCAGTCATATCCATCCCGGAGACAGAATCTTCATCGGCACGGGCTGTGGAGAGCCGCAGTACCTTGTGCAGGCTATGATCAAACATATTCAGGCGCACCCCAAGGCCTTTGTCGACACAGAGCTTCTCCAGATATGGAACCTCGGTGTTAACTCGTATGCAGAGGCTCAGTACAAGGACAATTTCAGGTTCAACTCTTTTTTCATCGGCAAGACTGCGCGCGATGCCGTGAATGCCGGGCTTGCCGACTATACGCCCATATTTCTCTCGAGTGTTCCCCGTCTTTTCAATGAAAAGCGCGTTCCCATAGACATTGCACTTATCCAGACCTCGCTGCCGGATGCCCACGGATATGTAAGCCTGGGGATAAGTGTAGATATCGTAAAATCCGCTGTGGACAACGCCGAGATCGTAATTGCCCAGATGAACGCCGGGATGCCGCGTGTGCATGGTGACACCTTTGTCCATGTCAGTGCCATAGATTTCCTGGTGCCGCACGATGAGCCGCTGCTTGAATTTGGGTCTGTCGTATCCGATGAGATAGCCGGCAAAATCGGGAAGTTTGTTGCGCAGATCATTCAGGACGGCGATGCGATCCAGGTGGGGTACGGCAGCATTCCCAACGCGATCCTTGAACATCTGAAGGATAAGAGGCATCTTGGCGTCCATACAGAGCTCTTTACGGACGGCATTATGGACCTCATGAAGAGCGGCGTAATAGACAATTCCCGGAAGGAACTGAACCGTGACAAGACCGTTGCAGCTTTCTGTATGGGTAAGCGCGAGACCTATGATTTCATCCACGATAATCCGAGCATAGAGTTCCGGCCGGTGAGCTATACAAACAATCCTCTCACCATTGCACGCAACAGCAATGTGACCGCGATCAACAGCGCGCTCGAAATAGACCTTACCGGACAGGCAACGGCCGAGTCTCTCGGCAAATTCTTTTTCAGCGGGATCGGGGGACAGGCCGATTTTATGCGGGGGGCGATCCTCTCCGACGGAGGCAAGACGATCCTTGCCATCCAGTCAACTGCGGAGAATGATTCGGTCTCAAGGATCGTTCCATTCCTCCGGGAGGGCGCAGGTGTTACCCTGACCCGGGGTGACCTGCATTATGTGGTGACCGAATACGGCATTGCCTATCTCCACGGAAAGAACATCAGGGAGCGTGCCATGGACCTCATCGCGATCGCTCATCCAAAGTTCAGGGGCTGGCTGATCGAAGAGGCGAAGAAGCTCAATTTCATTTACAGGGACCAGGCCTTCATCCCGGGCAAGGCAGGGGTATATCCTGTTGAGCTGGAGGCACGCAGGACCACGAAAACCGGCCTTAGCCTGTTAATGCGGCCTGTGCGCATGTCGGACGAACACCTGCTTAAGGATTTCTTCTATGACCTCTCATCCGACTGCATGTACCACCGTTTTATATCGACAAGAAACTCCATGCTGCATGAACAGCTTCAGAAATTTGTCGTGATCGACTACACGAGGGAGATGGTTATTCTTGCCATACTGGAGCGGGACGGCATGGAATCTATCGTCGGCGTGGCGCAGTATTATATCGACAAGAAGAACCATACCGCAGAGGTCGCCTTTGTTGTGCGCGACGACCAGCAGAGCAAGGGCATCGGCCGGGAGCTTCTTGGATATATTACGCTGCTGGCAAAACGAAACGGCCTGCACGGCTTTACCGCAGAGGTGCTGATGGACAACAGGGCCATGCTCATGCTCTTCGAGAATATGGGCTTCATCATAGAGCGCCGTGCAGAGGCTGGGGTTTATGAGCTGAAGATGTCCTTCAGGGAAGGGTGACGTAAGGATGATAAAGTTTTGAAGCCAGTGGCTGATCGCAACGCTGCAATTCCCCGATAACTGCCTGTATCAGGCACTTTGCACTGATTGCAATAAATGCATTATACTGTTTCCCTAAGAAATCAAATCCACAATATTATTAAGGAGTAAATAATGTTCAGACCGGAGATCAAGGTTATAGACTGTTCAGTTCGTGACGGTGGTTTAATGAATAAGTGGCAGTTTGATGACAACTTTGTCAGAAAGACGTATACGGCCTTAACAGAGGCGGGCGTTGATTATATGGAAATCGGTTACCTTAGTTCGGAGTCGGCTTTTTCACGTGATGAAGTCGGGCCGTGGAAATTCTGTGCTGAGGCGGACATCCGGCGCATCATCGGCAACAGTGAAAAGAAGATCAAGCTCTCTGCAATGGCTGACATCGGCCGCATCGACTATGACGACATCCCGCTCAAATCAGAGAGTTCTCTGGACATGATACGTGTTGCCTGTTATGCCCATCAGGTTGATGCTGCAATCGAACTGGCCCACCATTGCATGGACAAAGGGTATGAGACAACCATTAACCTTATGGCCGTATCTACCGTGGTCCAGCGTGAGCTGGATGAAGCGCTTGATGATCTCTCCAAAAGCAGGGTGCCGATCGTTTATGTGGTGGACAGTTTCGGCGCTTTTTATTCAGAGGATATTGATCTGCTTGCAAAAAAATATATGGACCGCCTTCCCGGCAAGACTATTGGAATTCACTGTCACAACAACCAGCAATTGGCCTTTGCCAATACGATCACGGCGATCATCGACGGCATCAACTACCTCGATGCAAGTTTATACGGTATTGGACGGGGAGCCGGCAACTGTCCCCTTGAACTTCTCATTTCATTTCTGAAGAACCCCAAGTTCAGGGTCCGGCCCCTGATCGAGGCCATAGAGACCGTGATCCTTCCCTGGCAGGAAAAGATCGATTGGGGATACTACATCCCTTATATGGTTGCAGGCGCCCTGAACCAGCACCCGCGCGCTGCCATGGCGCATATGGAGTCAGGCCGGAAGAATTTCATTACAGAATTCTTTGATCAGGCGACGAGCGCCGCAGAGTTGGATTAAAAAGAGATACCGGATTATTTTCTATGAAGGGGGCAACACAGTGAATCTGGGAAGAATCTCTATCATCTGCCTGTTGCTCGTGTCACTGCTTTGTTCTGTCTCTCCTGCCCATGCAATATCGGAGGAAGAACAGGCATTTCTTTCGATGTATTTCAAGCCCGAGGAACTCGAGATCTCCACCCGGCGGGCCATTCCATTGCTAAAAGCCCCTGCTATCGCTACGGTGATTACGGACGGAGAAATACGCAACATGGGCGCGAGAACATTGATGGATGTTTTAAAGCTTGTTCCCGGGATGGGCGTCGCAATAACCGATCAGGGGTTTTTCAGGTTAGAGGTGAGAGGAACTGTCACCGGACCATCTGAAAAGGGCCTCATCATGATCGATGGACATGGCCTGAACAGAAACATTTCAGGGAGCGCATTGCCCTTTTTTCTTGACCATCTCAGTGTCGATAACATTAAAAAAATTGAGATTGTCAGAGGACCCGGCTCCGCCCTGTACGGCAGCAATGCATTTGTCGCGGTGATAAACATCATCACAAAGAGTGCAGAGGACCTGGAAGGTGCAGATGTATCGGTTTCAGGAGGAAGCTTTGATACCCGGAAATACAATCTTTTTGCGGGAAAGACTTTTAATAACGGACTGAAGATATCAGGCAGCATTGACTACATGAAAACAGACGGACCTGACCTGCGCATAAAAAGAGACCGTCTGTCGGGGACGCCGTTTACAACCGCGCCGGGCAGGGCAGATACCAGGTTTGAGGGAACAGGTATATTTTTTGAGGCTTCATATAAGAATTTAACTTACAGAAGCCAGTATCTGGCCAATGACAGGGGTGCATACATTGGTCTTGGCTATGCACTGACAGATTTCAATTCCATCAAATCAAAAAATTTCTGGCAGGAACTGAGCTACCGTCATTCCTTTACAGAGAAATTCTCTTCGAAGATGAAATTATATTATGACTATTTCAAACAGGACTGGCTTGTGAAAGTCTTTCCGGACGGTTTTGCCGGCTCGTTTCCAAATGGAATGATCGGCGGGCCGAAGGCCAGGGACAGGACAATAGGCGGTGAGATTCAGCTGGATTACAGTATTGCAGATTCAAATCATCTGCTTGCGGGTATTGAGTACGAAGAGTTGAAGCAATATGATGTGAAAGCCATCTCGAATTTTAATCCCAACACCGGTGCATACCTTGGGCCTGTTCAGGATATATCGTCATGGGGCAACTGGAACAGGAATGCCAGGAGGAATATATTTGCAGCCTATTTTCAGGATGAGTGGGAAATCAAAGACAATGTAAACCTTACCGCCGGGGTCAGATACGACCACTACAGTGATTTCGGGGATACAACAAATCCGAGGTTAGGTATAGTCTGGAGATTCTTTGAGAATGCCGAGTTCAAATTGCTTTACGGCCAGGCATTCAGGGCGCCTACCTTCACCGAGTTATACACCATCAACAACCCTACGATCATGGGAAACCCTGAGCTTGCCCCTGAAAAAATCAAAACGTATGAGGCGAGTGTTGGTTACAATTATTCAGAGCGGTTCAGGATAGACCTGAACTATTTCCATAACGACGTTGATGACCTGATCGTTCGTGATCCCTCCACATCACCTGCGACCTATGCAAACCTGGGCAGAGCCGAAATTGACGGCATCGAGGCAGTGCTGTCCTGCAAGTACTCTAAGGACAATTACTGGAAGATCGCATATTCCTGGCAGGATCCGAGGGACTCTCATACCGGTGAGAAGATACCCTTTGTTCCGGGCAACAGGGCAAGTGCCAGCGTGAATTATGGTTTTTCGAGATATCTTGTATCACACATGGATGTCTTATGGACAGGTCCGCGGCCGAGGCCCAGGGGAGATACAAGGGATGAGGTGGCTGCATATACAACAGTCGATCTGACACTGACCCTGAGAAACATTTATAAAAACCTCGAGATTCAGGCAGCAATCCATAATCTGTTTGACGAAAAATACGAGGACCCTGATCTGTCGGGTGCTTCACGGTTTATTCCCCAGGATTATCCGAGAGAAGGCATTTCTGCGCTGTTACGTCTCAGCTATAAATTTTGATTTTTTGAAAAATGATGGTTTTTTGTTCGTCACTGACGTGGCTGACTGAATGCGGGTCTGGACAAGGCCATGCAGTCAGAGATCAAAAAAGGTGCTCTACACGTTCCTGATGAGTGCGTGCTCGTCGCACTCAGGGAATTTGGGACAGCGGATGCAGTCACCCCAGATCTTCTGGGGCAGTTCAGCCTTGTCCGTGTCCTTGAAACCCAATTTCTTGAAGAACTCAGGCTGGTACGTCAGCACGAAGACCCGTTTGACGCCAAGATCCTTTGCCTCAATCAGGCAGTGTTCAACCATCTTTCTGCCGATGCCCTTTTTGTGATGCTCCTTTTTCACCGCGAGTGACCGGACCTCAGCGAGATCATCCCAGAGCACATGAAGGGCGCATACGCCTACGATGACCTTCTTTTCCTCGGCAACGACAAAATCTCTGAGATTCTCATAGAGTTCATTTAACGACCGTGGTATCATCTGTTCTCTGCGGGCGAATTCGTTCACGAGTTTCTGGATATCTTTAATATCACTGATATGGGCTTTACGTATTTTCAATGCAGTCCATCCCCTTTCGGACAAGCTCTCTGTTTGCCGAAAAAGCCTCTGCCTTTTTCGGGTCGGCATTGTCCTCGAATATGCTGAATATTGTTTTTGAATTGAGCAACGCTGTTTTTGCGATAAAGGCACCTAACATCACCATGTTGGCTGACTTCTGATTGTCCATGTCGCCTGCAATTTTGGTTGCGGGAACAGGAATGGCAACGAGATCCTTCCTTGAAATCTTCCCGGGAATAAGCGATGAGTCGTAGAAGAGCAGGCCCTTTTTCCTGAGGCTCGGCAGAAAGCGCTCGAGTGATGCCCTGTTCATCGCGATGAGAATATCCGGTGTGATGACAACAGGTGAACCGATCATTTCGTCCGCGATGATCACGGTACAGTTTGCTGTGCCCCCGCGCATCTCAGCGCCGTAAGAGGGAAACCAGGTAACGTCTCTGCCTTCGAGCATGGCTGCCGACATGAGCATTCTGCCAAGGAAGAGTATGCCCTGGCCGCCGGAGCCGGCAATGATAATCTTCTTCTCCAAATCAGCCGGTTCCCGCGTGTTTATCTTTGACCAGCCCCAGAGGATAGGTCTGGGAGAGGGCTGTCCTGACCCAGTCTGCAGCGGCACTGGGACTTATGCCCCAGTCCGTAGGGCAGGGTGAAAGGATCTCGATAAGGCTGAAGCCCTTGCCTTCGATCTGGTATCTGAAGGCCTTTTCTATGGCCTTTTTTGCCGTTATCAGGTTCTTATACGAATCTACTGAAACACGCTCAATGTATGCTGCGCCTTCAATGGCCGAAAGGAGTTCAGCCACTTTGAGCGGATACCCGGTAGTCTGTACATCACGGCCCCTGGGTGTAGTGGTCGTTCTCTGCCCCGTGATCGTTGTGGGTGCCATCTGTCCGCCGGTCATGCCATAGGTTGCGTTATTAATGAAGAAGACCGAGAAGTTCTCTCCCCTGTTTGCTGCATGGATGATCTCTGATGTGCCGATTGCTGCAAGGTCTCCGTCTCCCTGGTATGAGAAGATGATCTTTTCAGGCATGACCCTTTTGAGCGCGGTAGCCACGGCCGGGGGTCTTCCGTGGGCAGCCTCGAGGATATCGAAATCAAAGTAATCGTATGCAAAGACGGCACAGCCCACAGGCGCAATGCCGATGACCTGCTCCTGTATGCCGAGCGTGTCGATGCATTCTGCAATAAGTCTGTGTACGAGGCTGTGGCCGCAGCCGGGACAATACCGGAAGGCATTAGGCTTGAGACTCACGGGCCGGTCAAATACTTTTTTCACGTAGGTTGCCCTGATAACAGATTATGGTATTTCTGCCGGCTGTCTTTGCAGCATACATGGCGCTGTCTGCAGCATTGAGCAGGCTCTTTGCCGTGGAGGCATTCTGCGGAAATGATGCGACCCCGCCGCTTACGGTTATGCTCACCTGCTCTGTGGCATTGATCATTATCTTTGTCTCCTGCACAGTCTGAAGTATTCTGTAGGCAAGCGTGATTGCTTCCTCTTCTGAGGTGTTGGGCAGTATGATCACAAACTCCTCGCCTCCATACCTTACCACAACATCGGTTTCTCTCGAAACCGACTTAAGGATCCTGGCAAGTTCCTGAAGCACCTCATCACCTGCCTGGTGACCGTATGTGTCGTTCAGTTTCTTGAAATTATCAATGTCAAAAAGCATGAGCGAAAACGAACTGCCGTATCTTTTTGTCCTTGATATTTCAAGGTCGAGAAATCGGTAGAAATATCTGCTGTTGAAAAGCCCGGTGAGGCCGTCGGTGATCGAAAGCCTCTTTGTTTCCTGGAACAGCTTGATTTTGTCGATGATATGGGATACATGGTTGCCGACTAATGAAAGGAGGGCTGCGAAATCAAAATCCATCTCCCTGCTCACCCTGCTGGCAAGGAAGAGCAGGCCCATGACCTTTTGGTTGGACAGGAGCGGAATGGCAGCAATAAAGACAAAATCTTCTTCGCGAAGCACCGGAATCCTCGATATGGCTGACCGCTCAACAATATACATCGGCTCCTGAATCCTGAGAACGTCGTTGCAGAGGGCTTCAATTCCTCCGGCATTAATGAAGTTCTGCAGATCAGGAGAAATGCCTTTGCTGGTTCTGAGCTTGAGGTGCTCGTCCTCGTTCATCATCAGAAAGCCTGTGTGAAAGTCCGTAATCAGCAGGACTTTTTCGATCAGGTCCTCCATGACCAGGTCCATATTTTCAGATGAAATAAAGGCACTTGAAAGGGTATTGATGATGATCAGTTCCTTGTTCCTTTTCAGGAGCTCTTTCTCGAGTCTGATAAAGTTGGTGATGTCCTTGAGCACGATCCGGATGAGATACGATTCATCTGAATGCCTGAACGGCAGGATCAGCACCTCAAAATGCCTGTTATGATAGGAGATCCTTTCAAAATCCTCTGCTCTTGAGGTGAACGCCTGAGAAACTTTCCTCGAGAGTTTCCTGAGCAGGGTTATTTCATTGAAGTCTTTGTCGATAACTGCCTCTTTCCCTGAACCAATGAGGGTGAAAAAACTGAGGTTGGCATCAAGGATGGTGCTGTCCGGCCGCAGGATAATAAAAGGGTCAGGGATGAGGTCAAGAGAGATGAACTCTGTCTGGTCCTTATGCGCGTCTTTATCGGTTGAAATGATCTTCATGCCTTATGTTCTTCTTTACAATATTGTTGGTATTCATCTGATATTATTCTATTTTATCCGGATTATCGCAATACTATTTTGTAGCTTACTTGGTTTCAGATTTATGAAGTGAGCGCTATATAAACTGTCATCTTGCAGTATGACGGAAGGCGAAATGTTAATTTCATTGCATTTTTCTATCTGCCATTGCTATAATTAAACACTTTATTTTTCAATCTGGCGAAGTGCAAAGAAGAGTGGGCTTTCCCGCTCTTTTGTTTTCTATGGAAGAAATACAGGAAAAGATAGCGGCGTTGGCAGAATCCATTGCAGAACAACATGGTGTCCGCGTCTATGACGTGGAGATCGTGGGTAATGCGAGGAATCCTTTTGTAAGGGTGTATCTTGACAAGGAAGAGGGTGTTTCTCTTGATGAATGCGCGAAATTCAGCAGGTCACTTTCAGCGCTGATCGATGTAGAGGATCCGATACCGACTGCCTTTGTGTTAGAGGTTTCTTCCCCGGGGCTTGACCGGCAGTTGAAGAAGCTGAAGCATTATGAACAGTCAGTGGGCAGGCTGGCGAAGGTGGTTACGAAGAAGAAGAATGCCGACGGCCAGAATGTGGTCATCGGCAGGATTATGGACGTTCAGGGCGAGGTGATAACCCTGATAACCGGGGACGGGCAGAACCTGCTCATATCCATTGATACCATCTCTCGGGCAAGATTGGAGATAGAACTGAAATGACAAAAGAACTGTGTCACGTAATTGAACAGATAAGCAGGGAAAAGGGCATCTCGAAGGAGATCATGGTCGAGGCTCTTGAGTCTGCGCTGCTTTCCGCCATGAGGAAGAAATACGGCGGAAGGACAAATATTCATCTGACCATCGACAGGAAGAAGTGTGATATCCGGGTATATGAGACAAAGCTGGTGGCTGCAGAAGTGGCTGATCCTGACCAGGAGATTTCGCTCAAGGCTGCCAGGGCTATCGATCCGGAGAAGAAGGAAGGCGATATAGTCGAATTCCCCCTTGACCTGCATGACCTCGGCAGGATCGCTGCTCAGACGGCCAAGCAGGTAATATTCCAGCGGGTCCGCGAGGCAGAGCGCGATGTCATCTTCAGCGAGTTCAAGGACAGGACCGGTCAGATCGTAAGCGGCTCTGTTATGAGAAAGGAAAAGGGAGCCTACTTTATCAATCTCGGCAAGACAGAGGCTTATCTTGCGATAAAGGACACGCTTCCGACAGAGAATCTGAAGCGCGGCGATGTTGTAAAGGCGATCGTTGAAGAGGTCAAGGTCACAGCAAAAGGCCCTGAGATCATTATCAGCAGGACCTCGCCTCAATTTGTGGGCGAGCTCTTCAGGATGGAAGTGCCCGAAATCAGCGAAGGCCTGGTGATCATAAAGAGTATTGTTCGTGAGCCGGGAGAACGCACAAAGATAGCGGTCACCTCAAAGGACACCGCGGTTGATCCTGTCGGTTCATGTGTAGGCATGAAGGGGACGCGGGTGCAGGCCATTGTCCGTGAACTCAGGGGCGAAAGGATCGACATCATTCCCTGGACTGATGAGCCGAGGACGCTCATAGCCCGTGCTCTCAGTCCTGCGAGCGTGGAGAAGATCGGCGTGAACGAGGATGACAAGACCGCCATGGTCGTTGTGAACGATCAGCAGCTTTCTCTTGCCATCGGCAAGAAGGGTCAGAATGTGAGACTTGCGATGAAGCTGACCGGCTGGGAAATTGACATCATTAGCGATACGGAATATTCAAAGATACGGTTGGAAGAGACAGACAAGGCGCTTGAGGATTCCATGAGAAAGGAATCCCAGAAAAAAGAGACGCCGTCTGTCGATGCCTGACAGCGCAGGCCTCTCCGTACAATTCGTAAAAGGGGTCGGGCCGCACAAGGCCCGGCTTCTTGCAGGCCTCGGTATCAACACCATCACGGACGCATTCCATTATCTCCCTTTTCGTTACGAAGACCGCTCAACATTCAGGCCTATCACGAATCTTCAGCCCGGGAGCAGGGAGACGGTTTCAGGCACGATCGTTTCCCTGAAGGCCAAAGGTCACAGGCTCAGTATCCTGGAGGTTGTGATCTTTGACAAGGCAGGATACCTGAAGATTACATGGTTCAATCAGCCCTATCTGAAGAGAACGTTTAAGATGGGGCAGTCCCTTGTCGTCAGCGGCATGGTAAAACAGAACACGAGGGATATGCCGCCGCTGATGATGGAAAGTCCGGAGTATGAAACGCTGCCAGATGATGCAGATGCCCTGATCCATTCGGGCAGAGTGGTGCCGTTTTACGGCCTTACCGAGGGCATCAGCCAGAAGCAGTTAAGAAAGATCATGTTTTCGATTATTGCAGAATACACTGCAGACCTTCGTGATCCTCTGCCCCCTGATCTCCTCGCCAGAAATGACCTTCCGGCGTTGCAGGAGAGCATCCGTGAACTGCATTTCCCGGGAAACGCTGACCATCTTGCAGACCTGAACACGGGTATGAGCAGATATCACCGGAGAATAATATTTGAAGAGTTTTTTCTCTTCGGACTCGGCCTTGCTGTTCTCAGGGAGACAGCCCGGCAGGAAAAGGGGATCTCGTTCAGGCCGAAGGGAAACCTCGGAAGGGCTTTGCTGGAGCAGCTTCCCTTTGAACTTACCTCGGCACAGAAACGGGTCATAGGTGAGATCAGGAAGGATATGCAGGAGTCTTGCCCCATGAACCGCCTGATCCAGGGAGATGTTGGCTGCGGAAAGACCATAGTAGCCCTTTCTGCCATGCTCGATGCCGTTGAGTCAGGGTGCCAGGCAGTGCTGATGGCCCCTACCGAAATCCTTGCAGAGCAGCATTTTATCAATATCCGGTCGATGATCGGGCAGCTCGGTTTGAATGTGCATTTGGTGACAGGAGGCACAAAAAAGAATAGCGCTCCATCTGCTGATGTTTTTTCTTCTGATATCATTATCGGCACCCATGCGCTTATTCAGGAAAAGGTGAAGTTCAGGAAGCTCGGCCTTGCTGTGATCGACGAGCAGCACAAATTCGGCGTGATGCAGAGAGCGGTGCTCAGAAAAAAGGGCGTGAACCCTGATGTCCTGGTGATGACCGCAACGCCAATACCGAGATCCCTTGCCCTTACCGTGTACGGCGACCTTGACTGTTCCGTGATTGACGAACTGCCTCCAAACAGAAAGCCCGTGTTGACCACATGGATTGAATCAACAAAGAAGGATGATATCTACGCAGTGCTCCGGAGGGAGCTGGGCATGGGCAGGCAGGCTTATGTTGTGTACCCCGCCATAGAAGAGTCTGAGAGGTTGAAGCTGAAAACAGCAGTGCAGGGAAAGGAGGCCTTTGCCCAAAAGTTTCCTGAGTTCAGGGTAGGGCTTATGCATGGAAGGATGCATGCCGAAGAGCGTGCAAAGGTCATGAGCCTTTTCAAGAAGAAGGAGATCGATATCCTGGTTAGCACAACGGTGATCGAGGTGGGTGTGGATGTGGCGAATGCCTCGGTTATGCTGATTGTTCATGCCGAGCGTTTCGGGCTCAGTCAGCTGCACCAATTGAGGGGAAGGGTCGGCAGAGGCGTTGACCGTTCCTACTGCATCCTGATCGCATACCACCCTGTTGGTGAAGATGCCAGGCGCAGGCTGGATATCATGGTGAGGACCAATGACGGTTTCAGGATCGCAGAAGAGGACCTTGCTATCAGGGGGCCGGGAGAGTTTCTGGGGACACGCCAGGCCGGGTTGTCTGGACTGCGGAATGCGGACATTGTCAGGCATGCTGCCATTCTCGAGGCAGCAAAGAACGAGGCCTTCAGCCTTGTCGAAAAAGATGCTGAACTCAAAGAATTACCTTTTCTAAAAGAGCATCTTGATGTATTCTGGAAAGGAAGAGTTGACCTCTTCAAGACAGGGTAGCGGAGGCGGAAACGTGAAGAAAATAATAGACGATTTCAGGAAAGGTCTGGAGAGGATTCGGTGGTTCTCGACAGTTTTTGCCGAGCGAATGAAGATCGAAATAGCCATATTCAGGCTTCTCTACGAATCTGACCGGACGGCCAAGACCCGCGAGGAACTCTTAAGGAGGATCGGTGAGCGCGTCCTGGAGCTGAAGGACCATCACGATAAGAATATCCTGAGAGATTCGGTTGTGGCAGAGGCAGTAGCTGAGATAAACAAGCTTGAAAAGACCATTGAGGACCTGAAGACCAGGATCTCCGAGATAGGCAGGGTTGCTGAGTAGGTGATACTGTACGGCATTGTCTTTATATTCGGTTCCCTCATCGGGTCCTTTCTGAACGTATGCATATACAGGATGCCCCGTGACCGCTCGATCGTATGGCCTTCTTCACGCTGCACGTCCTGCAGTAATCCTATCAGGCCATGGGATAACATTCCGATACTCAGTTTCCTGCTGCTTGGAGGCAAGTGCCGGACCTGCAAGGCCCCCATATCCTTGAGGTATCCGCTTGTTGAGGCGCTCAACGCTCTCTTTTATGTATTGCTTCTCTGGAGGTTCGGGCCGGGCTGGCCGTTTCTGATCTATGCCCTCTTCTCATCAGCGCTTATTGTCATAACCTTCATTGACCTTGATTTCCAGATCATTCCTGACCGGATCTCTCTCCCAGGTATACCTCTCGGCCTGCTCGCCGGGTCGCTCATCCTGCCTGACCCGTTTATGAGGGCAGATGCGCTGGGCTGGAAGTCATCTCTCATCGGTGCTGCATCAGGGTTCCTCTTTTATTATTTTATTGCCTTTGCCGGGGAAAAGATCTTTAAGAAAGAGGCGATGGGCGGTGGAGACATCAAGATGATGGCCATGGTAGGAGGTTTTTTGGGATGGAAGGGTGTAATCCTTACAACCTTCATGGGCAGTCTCTTCGGGTCGATTATCGGCATCTTCATGATGCTCGTTCGGGGAAGGGAAAGGGGAAGCCAGATACCGTTTGGTCCTTTTCTTGCGCTCGGTGCCATTGTCTCGCTTTTTTTCGGACAGGAGATCATTATCTGGTATCTGTACAGGAGATGAGTATGGCAGGAAGCGTGATGCACTGACATGGACTTTCAGCATATCCAGATAGTACTTTTCACTACATTCGGCCTCATCCTCGTTCTCATCGTTTATTTTGTAATGAGACAGATCCTCTCATACCAGAGAAAGCGGGACGAACAGGAGCACCGCGAAAGAACGCAGGTAACCTTTGTTGTCGATACCTTCCATGATCTTATGTCCAAACTGAAGGAAAAGGAGCGCGAACTTGAAGCGCTGAGAAGCAGGGCAGAGGAGCGGGCATCTTCAGTGGAGCTCTACAATGAGAATATCATCCAGTCTGTGCCGAGCGGTGTTGTCAGTTTCGATCAGGATCTTAGGATCACAAGGATAAACCATGCAGCGCTCGCAATACTTGGTCTGAGCGAAGCTGAAACGATCGGCAAGACCTCGGCCGAGATATTTCAAAGCCCCATCAGGGAGATGATCGCAGACAGAAAAGTGCTCGAGCGGGCAGAAACTGCCTATACCTGCGGCAGTGGCAAGCGGCTCTGGATCGGCCTTGCGCTTTCGCCTCTGAAGGACAGCGTCCCTTCTGTCATCGGCCACCTCCTTGTCTTTACTGACCTGACAGAACTCAAGGCTTTCCAGTCACAGAAGGAACTGCGTGACCGGCTCTCAACGCTCGGCGAGATGTCTGCCGGCATTGCCCATGAGCTCAGGAATCCTATGGCGGTCATTTCGGGCTATACCAGGATCCTGTCAAAAAAAGTTGATGACCCTCTGAGACCGGCAGTTGCGGCGATCAATAAGGAGATCATGGTGATGGACCGGATCATTGGCGACTTTCTGACCTTTGCGCGGCCTGCTGATCCTGTGTTCGGCAAAATTGATCTGGCTGATTTACTAAAAAGCTGTGTCGAAACGATTGAGGAGAGTGCTCAGAATATCAGGATACTGATGGATGCTCCTGCTGAGATTATGATCAGAGCAGACGAGGTTTTTATGCGCCAGGCGATCTCGAACCTGCTGCAAAATGCAGTTGAGGCGATGCCTGAAGGAGGCGAGATCAATATCTCCTGTGCCGTGGAGGGAGATAAACGCCTGCTGACGTTAGCCGACACTGGTCATGGCATACCGGAAAACATCAGGGACAAGATATTCCTCCCTTTCTATACCACCAAGGAGCACGGCACAGGTCTCGGGCTTGCGATCGTGCATAAGATCATTGTTTCCCATAACGGTGCGATCAGCGTTGATTCATCGCCGCAAGGCACGGCCTTTACCATAGTGTTTCCGAAAGAAGTGGTTGTTAACAACCTTTCATAGTGGCAGGCCGCTCTCCGGCAGAGGGAAAACAAGGCAACCTGGCCCGAAGAGGGGAGCGTCATTTCTAAGATCAGGGCTGTCAGGCTCAGATGTATGATACACTGTTCTCAGACAGGGAGAAGGAGACATTATCCTGCTGATTTCAAATGAAAATGATGCCGAATCAATGATGAGGGGGAAATTGTTTCAGGGGACACTTAAAGCATGCATGCGTAATCTTGTCAGGTGCCTGCCTGTTTTTTTTATGCTGTTTTTCTTTGCGTCTTTCGCGTTCGCTCATGACGTCCTTGTGCTGAAATCCGCTGACATTAAGCCCTATCAGGAAGCGCTGGATAGTTTCAGGAGGACCTGTGGCTGCAGGACTACCGAGGTTAACATGCAGGATCTCAAAGAAGGCGAACTGTCAAACAGAATAGCCACTCTTCATGTTGATGCTGTATTCGCAATCGGGTCAGAGGCACTGAGAGAGGCGAAATCAATCAGGGACATTCCTGTTGTCCATGCCCTCACACCGGTTAATCCCTATAGCGGGCCTGAGCATGAGAACATATCGGGGGTGAGCATGTACATCTCTGCTCAGCGGCAGCTTGAGGCCATGGTGAGAGTCTTCCCCGGGAGCAGGAAGATAGGCTGCATCTATAATGAGAAAAATTTCGGCGCCTTTGTGCAGGAGGCGCAGCAGGTAGCTGATTCTCTTGGCCTTGAACTGGTGCTGAGCAGGGTCCAGTCAGCGTCTGAGGTTCCCTCCAGGATCGATGCCATGAAGAAAAAAATCGAACTGTTCTGGATGCTGCCTGATGTGAGCGTGATTAATGCCGGGACCGTAAACCACCTGCTCCTCTTCTCCTTTGAGAACAGATTGCCGGTATTTTCGTTCTCATATAAATATGTTGAGCAGGGAGCGGTGGCCGCGCTTATCATTGACCCAGCAGAAATTGGAAAACAGAGCGGTGAATTGATGCATAAAATCCTATCATCCCCGATCCGGAAGGGACATATTCTGCAGAGTCCGCGAAAGCCGGGTTTGGTCATAAACAGGAAAGTGGCAGCAAAACTTGGCATAGAAATCGGCTCAGATATTCCGGAAGGTCCTCGTGACATCAGATAGAGCAGGCATGAAAAAAAGTCTGATGCAGAAGATGAAGGGATATCAGGAGAGTTTTGCCGGAAAACTCTTCACTTCCTTTATGCTCATTACGATTGTGCTTTCCCTTACATTTTTTGTGATAGATTTCTGGCAGGAGAGCAGGGTCATGATGCAGAACGTCGAGAACAAGGGCAGACTGATCTCGACGATACTCGCTTATCACGTAAAAGCCGGTGTCTTTGCGGGAAACCGCGACATGCTGAAGACTGCCATAGAAGGCGTCATACGGAGCAAAGATGTCACTTCTATACGGATTCTCGATCTTCAGGACCGCCTGCTTTTTGAACACGGAAAAGGTGAAATAACTGCCGGCGATTTCGGACGGTTGCCTGGTAGCAAAGAAGTGATGGAAATGAGGGGCAGGAATGACGATCTTCTCGTATTGAGGAGCAGGAAGAAGATCCTGTTCACCACACCGGTATTCATAGAGAGGCCTTCTTACGCTGAAGAGTTTCTCTATTTAGGTATAGACGAGGCTTCTCAGCAGGAGCTGATCGGATATGTTCAGGTTGTCATCGACAGGTCATACCATGAGAAAAAGATAAGAAAAATTATTATGACTGATATCGCGATCAGTCTCTTTTTTCTTCTCATAGGCGGGAGCCTGATCTACTGGCATATCCGAAAACGTACAAAACCCCTGGTCAGTCTTATGAATGCTGTCCGATCTTTTGGCGCGGGGCACGCCCTGGAAAAAGTGCCTGTTCAGTCGAGAGATGAGGTCGGAAAGCTCTCTCATGCATTTAATGAAATGGCTGAATCCCTGCTACAGAAGGAGGCGGAAAGGCAGCGGCTTGAAACACAGTTCAGGCAGGCCCAGAAGATGGAGGCTGTCGGCACGATGGCAGGCGGCATTGCTCATGACTTCAAAAATATCCTTACCGCGATCAGCGGTTTTTCGAGTCTTGCAAAGATGAGCCTTGAAAAGGACGACCCTGCGCGTGAATATGTTGAGCATATCCTGACATCTTCATCAAGGGCCTCAGCGCTGGTACAGAGCCTTCTTGCCTTCAGCAGGCAGCAGGTCATCAGTCCGAAGGCGGTTGACCTGAATACCATTGTCGCCAATGTGGAAAAGATGCTGCTGCGTCTCATACGAGAAGACATCCGTCTGGTCATTGCTCACAGTCATGAACGGCTGATGGTTATGGTAGACAGCGGACAGATCGATCAGATCCTTATGAACCTGAGCACCAACGCGCGGGACGCAATGCCTGAAGGAGGCACGCTGTCAATAGCAACCGGCTCGGCTCAACTGCAAGAGGACTCTTTTCAGAATTTTGAGGTGACGAAGCCGGGCATGTATGCGTTAATCTCCGTCTCGGATACCGGTACGGGCATGAATAAGGAGACCCTGAAGAAGATATTTGATCCTTTTTTTACGACAAAGGAAGTGGGCAGAGGCAGCGGCCTCGGCCTGGCGAGTGTGTATGGGATCGTGAAGCAGCATAGGGGATATATTGACGTGAAAAGCGAGGTGGGTCAGGGAACGGTATTCAGCATCTATCTGCCGATGCTCCATTCTGACGACCGGGATGAACCGGCCCCCTCAGTCGCTGAGCCGAAGAGGGGTTCGGAGACCATCCTGGTGGCTGAAGATGATGAAGAGGTCAGGATTTACATCCATGATATCCTCCGTCTGTTCGGCTATTCGGTTGTCGAGGCTGCGGATGGCGGCGAGGCAGTCAGGATCTTTTCTCAACGGCCGGGGATCGACCTTCTGCTCCTTGATGTTGTCATGCCGGGGAAAAACGGCAGAGAGGTTTTTGATGCGATAAAGATTCTGTCGCCGGAGATCAGAGCACTCTTCATCAGCGGTCATCCGGCAGACATCATCGGCAAGCGGGGAGTGCTTGAAGAGGGTATCAACTTCATTGGGAAGCCGGTATCTCCTGAAGAACTTCTCAGCAAGATACGCGAAGTCCTGGACAGCAAAACTTAGGGACTTAGTAAAAAAGTCTGAAGAGCAGAAAGGTGAGAAGCGTGCCCATGAGAGCTCCCAACATCACTTCAAGCCGTGTATGCATCTTTATCGTGACACGGGACTGGGCGATCCAGACAGCGAGGAGAAAGCAGAGTACTGAGATGTAGAGGTTCCCTGTTATATACGTGACCGAGACCCAGACCGAAAAGGCAAGCGCTGAATGTCCTGACGGCATGCCGCCGCTCAGGGGATGCCCTTTGCCGAAATGGGACTTTGCAATGATTACGGCAATTAGCACAAGTATGAAGGCGATGAATGATATTTCTTCCTTTGAATGCTTTGCGATATGAAATCCTTCGCTGAAAATACGTTTGGCATAGGGGAAAAGTACAACATAGCCGAGCACCGCTGCACCGAATGCAGTGATAAGAACAGCGCCTGCCGCAATGTCTTTTGCGATCCTTGCCTTCTCCGAATATTCCGGCGAGAGAATGTCCACCACAGCCTCTATGGCGCTGTTCATCATCTCTGCAGCAAGCACGAGGATAACGGCAAGTGCGATGATGACAAGTTCAGGCTTTGAAACGCCAACCATATAACTGAAAAACAGGACAGCAGCAGCAGAAATGAAATGGTAGCGCAGATGCCTCTGGGTCCTGGCGCCGTGCAGTATTCCTTCTATGGCGAAGTTAGCGCTTTTAAGCCAGGCGCGCAACGGCATGCAGGATCTCCTTTTCCTTCTTCTCCATTTTCACCTTCTGATACCTGCTTTCTTCGTGGTCATAGCCCAGGAGATGCAGAAGGCCATGTATGAGCAGCCTGAACAGTTCTTCGTAGAACGATGCTCTGTAGTCCCGGGCCTGCTCTATGGTCCTTGGTATGGAGATGACAATATCGCCCAGAAGGTGAGGGGTGCCGGACGAGTCGTGAAGAGTGGGCCGAGAGGCGTAGGCAGTGAATGCCTGAGCATCCTCCATGGGGAAGGAGAGGACGTCAGTCTCTTTGGGGATGCCGCGAAAATGTTCGTTGAGATGCTTCATTTTTGAGCTACCTACAAAAAGGACACTGAGCTCAGCCCCTTCCTGCCCAAGCAGTGAAAGGGCCGCTGCGAGGGCCCTCGTGATCCTACGCAAATTTAACTTTTTCGATCTTTGGTGGTTCTTTAGATGAATTGTCATTGCCGAAGTCGAAACCGGGGTAATCGATCCTCTTGTGCATGATGCCGGTCAGGATGTAGATGAAGCGTTTCTTGATCTCTGAAATGTCCTTGAGGGTAAGTTCGCACTCATCAAGCTGTCCCTCAAGAAAAATATGGTTAATGATCTTTTCGACAAGCGCTGAAATCCGCGCAGGTGTGGGGTCATTGAGTACCTTGGAGGCAGCTTCCACCGCGTCAGCCATCATGACCAGCGCAGCAACGCGGGTCTGGGGCTTTGGTCCCGGATACATATATTCCTCTTCTCCGGGGGAGATATGGTGACCCATGTCCTTTGCCTTCTGAAAGAAATAGGTGAGCACTGCCGTCCCATGGTGCTGCCTGATGATGTCTATGATCGACTGGGGCAGCTTGTACTGTTTTGCAAGCTCAACCCCTTCTTTTACATGATTGATGATGATCATGCTGCTCATGTGAGGTGTGAGCTTGTCATGTTTGCTCGGCCCTCCGCTCTGGTTCTCGACAAAATATTCGGGCATCTTTGCCTTGCCGATATCATGATAATACGAGCTCACGCGGGCAAGCAGGGGATTGACTCCGACGGTCTCAGCAGCTGACTCGACCAGGCTGCCGACGATTACGCTGTGGTGATAGGTCCCGGGTGCGTTGATCATGAGCAATTTCATGAGTGGCTGATTCAGATCAAGAAGTTCGAGGAGGCTGATATCCGTTGTGACCTTGAAGAGATACTCAAAAAGCGGAAGGATGAGCGATACGATGGCAGAGACGGTGATACCGGAAAATACCGCAACGACGATCGCTGCAAACGCTTTTTCAGTGAAAAGCTCGCCTCTTGAAATCAGGAAAATGATCACGAGGCAGATATTTGCCAGAATTACATAGAGGCCGCCGCGGAGCAATGCAGACCGCTTTTTGCAGCGGATGACGCTGAAGGCCGCAGTGAGGCTGCCCACAAACGTGTAGATCGGGAAAAAAGACTCCTCAAGCCAGTACCCTGTGAGAAGGCTTACGGTAAAGGAAAAGGTGATCGCGGTATGAAAATCGAAGAGCAGGGCCACGAGCATTGCGCCTGTTGCAATCGGGATGCCGTACATGGCAATGCCTGTATCAGCTGTCCCCAGCCCCTTCAGCAGGCTGATCAGAAAGTAGCTGAAGATCCTGCCGGCCATGAGCGTGCCGATGATCATAAGGCTCAATAGCAGCAGCATGCTGTAGTTGTTCAGATACGTGGGTTTGTATCGCATGATATCACGGTAGAGCACAAAGAGCAGGACAAACGAGATAAGGGTGCCGCCGAGGAATTTGTTCAGGCTGAATTCCTGGAGCAGGAATATCGAGGTGATAGCTGCAATGCCGAAAAGATAGGAAAGCTTGAGAAGGTTTGTCCTGACAGTCGGCGTTTTAAGTTTCTGTATCGATAGTTCTGTTTTCATATCGCTCGTATGCCTTTATGATAGCCTGCACCAGTTTGTGTCTCACCACATCCCGCTCCGAAAAGGAGACAAAAGTAATCCCCTTGATGTCCTCGAGGATCTTCATCACCTCTACCAGCCCTGATGCCCTGTTTGAGGGCAGGTCGATCTGAGTGACATCACCGGTGATCACCGCTTTTGAATTAAAGCCAAGCCGGGTCAGGAACATCTTCATCTGCTCAGTCGTCGTATTCTGCGCTTCGTCAAGTATGACAAAGGCGTCGTTCAGGGTCCTGCCCCGCATGAAGGCAAGGGGTGCGATCTCTACCACACCGCGTTCCATGAGGTTCATCACCTTTTCAGCCTCCATCATATCATAGAGAGCATCATAGAGCGGCCTCAGGTAGGGGTTCACCTTTTCCTGGATGTCTCCTGGCAGGAAGCCGAGTTTTTCACCGGCTTCAATTGCGGGCCGAGCAAGGACAATCCTGCTGACCTCTTTTTTCAGGAGGGCATTCACCGCCATGGCCATGGCGAGATACGTCTTTCCGGTCCCCGCAGGGCCGATGCCGAAGACGATGTCGAATTCCTTTATGGAGTCGAGATACTTCTTCTGGTTCTCTGTTTTGGGGATGATGAAACGGCGCTTTGAGGAAACAGGGATATTATTGAGAAAGAGTTCCTTCAAAGACATGCCTTCGCCTTCGGACAGGGCCCTGACAGCAAAGCGGATATCTTCGGGCCTGAGTGAGTACCCCTGCTGGCTGAGTTCCCTCAGGTCGTGAATGAGGGCTTCCGCAGCCCTGACCTGTGCGTCAGCTCCCTTCAGCAGGATCCTGTTGCCCCGGTAACTGGCTGATATGCCGAGGGCTTCTTCGATGAGCTTCAGGTTCTTCTCAAGGCTGGTGAAAAGGAACGGCAGTTCTTTTTCGCTGTCAAAGGCTATCTCAACGGTCTCCGTAAGGGCTCCTTATTCCGTCTTCATCGTTACGTAGGTCTGCAGGCCTTCAGTCTTTTTGAGCTTCAGTGCAAGAAGTTCAGCCTCTTTCTTTTCCGTGAACTCGCCGGTTTTGACCTTGAATATCTTCTCTGCTTTCTTGTTCTTGCCTGCAGAAATATAGGGCTTGTAACCCTTCTTGCTGAATTTTGCCTTCAGCTGCTTTGCCTCGGCAATATTCCTGAACGCGCCTATCTGAACAGTGTACATGCTGTCCTTGCGCTCTGAGGCCGTAGCAGGTTCAACTTTCTGCTCCGCTTTCTCAGTAGCAGGTTTCGTCATCTGAGGCCCGGCGCTCTGCTGCGGGGGAGCAGGTTTTTCAGCTGCGGGAACGACCTGCGGAACCGGTATTTTGGTCGGCGGCAGAACAGGCTGCTGCATAGGGGATGCCGGCTGCGACTGTTCGGGTGGCGGCGCTGCCGGCGAAGGTGCCGCAGGCAACAATTCCTGTTTCTGGATCTGCCCGGATGACTCAACTGCCTGCAGTGCAGGCTCCGGTTTTGGAGCGGTGCTTTTGCCGACAAAATAACCGAGCGTAAAACTCAAACCGGAAAAAATGATCACCAGAACGATGATAAATTCCTTGCCGGACATGAATGCTGAAGGCTTTTCAGAGAACTCGTCGTCGTTCATAAAACAAGCATAGCATCACCATAGGAAAAAAATCTATATCCTCGGGAAATGGCCTCCTCATAGGCATTGAGCAGGTTTTTACGGCCGCAAAAAGCTGCGGCGAGCATGAGCGGTGTGGAGCGCGGAAGATGAAAATTCGTTATCAGCGCATCGGCTGCCCTGAACCTGAAACCTTCGTGAATAAAGATGTCGGTTGAACCCATAATGGCCCCGTTCATTGAATGGATCGTGCTGTTTCCTGAGAGATATCCTTCCAGGGTCCGGGTAGTTGTTGTTCCGACGGTGACGACCCGATTGCCTCTCTGCTTCGTCTCAGCGATCTCATGAAGCAGTGAGCTTTCGATCTCAAAATGCTCCCGATCCATATTGTGGTCACGGATACGCTCAGCTTTTATCGGTCTGAATGTGCCGATCCCGACATGCAGGGTTACCATGCGGACGGCAATTGAACGGTCCTGCAGCGAATTGAGCAGTCCTTCGGTAAAATGAAGACCAGCTGTCGGGGCTGCGATAGACCCTTCCTTCTCAGCATAGACCGTCTGGTAACGTTCCCTGTCCGTCTCGTCAGCTTTCCGTTTGATATACGGGGGAAGCGGCGTCTGTCCCTGTTCTTCTATGACCACCCGCATCTCCTGTTCATCTGCAAAGGTTATGGTCCTGTCTTCTGCCATATGAACTGTGTACTTGTCTGCAATGGTCAAAGGGCCGGAATAGTTGTCTTTGGCAAGTATCTGCCAGGAAGTGCCGGAAAGCCTTTCGACCAGGAGGATCTCGATTCTTCCTCCCGTCGGTTTGTACCCGGTCAAACGTGCCGGAAATACGCGTGAATTATTCATCACCAGCATATCGCCGGCCTGAAGGTAGGAAGGCAGATCAGAGAACTGCCTGTGCTCGATGCCTCCATCCCGGGAGAGCACCAGAAGACGGGAAGCATCCCTTTTCTCCGCCGGTCTTTCTGCTATGAATCCGTCCGGAAGAAAAAAATCGAAATCAGCGGTTTTCATATATCTGTAAAAGAGTGCCCGGATAGAAATAGGAAAGGATATCTTTGTACTCAACACCGCTCTTGGCCATTTCCAGTGAACTCCACTGGCAGAGGCCAACACCATGACCAAAGCCTTTGCCATCGAAGACCACGACGTTGTTGTCCCGGGAGAGGGAGAAATTTGTGCTCGGCAGCCTGGACCAGCCGATAGCCTTACGCAGGTCAGTGGCCTTCATGGATTGTGCTGAGCCGGTCTGGACAAGGTCAACGGTCTTAACCCTGCCGGTTGAGGTATATGATGCGATCCTGATATCCCTGATACCTGAGATATTCAGCGCTTTCTCAATCTCTTCAACCGGTATGCGGCGTTCCCATATCCAGTAGGGAGAGGTCTCGCAGCTTCCTGAAACAGGCTTGAGATAGGGATAGCTCTTGCCGAAGACATCTTCCGGCGCCTCGGTCAGGCCGCCTGAGGTGGAGTGGTAGAAGGCCTCAATGATCTTGCCGTTGTACGTGAGCACCTCTCCCTCGGTGTTCATCACGGCATAGGATATGCGGGCATTCTCATTCGATCCCTTGTACACCTGGTGAAGGACGGAGGAGGTGAGGTCAAAGTTCGGGTTGTTGTTCTGGGCCTTCTGGTTCAGGGCATAGGTCCTTGAGATGACTGCCTGGGTCTTCAGCGCTTCCATGTCCCAGTCTGCACCGACCTCTGCACTTACGACACTCTTGATATATTCCTCAAGGGGAAGTTCGTTGATAAGGTAAAGGCCGCCATGGCCCTTCCAGACCTCGATATTGCCGGGATAGCGTGTGCCGTTGACCAGAAGCTCCCCCTTGAGTTTTCCCATCCGTTCTATCTTTTCGTCGCGTGAGGGGATGCTTTGAAAGACATCATCAAGGATGAGGACCTTCATTGTTATGCCTGCTTCAACAACCGACGCAAGCAGCAGGAACATGCACGCTGTTGTCAGTTTTCTGATTATATCAATCATGGTGTCTGAGTTTTTCTCCTTTTTCCGGCCTGGGCGTAGCGCTCCATTTCCGAGTAGATGCAGCCGCAATATTTCTGGCGGTAAAGTTCAAGTTCGCGAGACAAGTTCTGGGCTGTTCTCCAGCCCTGTCTGAAATCTTCGGCGAGAAATGTCACGCCATGACGTTTTGCTGCCTTTTGGCCCTGCGCTATTATACCATCAAACTTCTGATAGGGGCTTACCAGGAGCGATGTCGTGAAGCCGTCGAAGTTCATCTTTCTGGCGGCTTGAGCTGTCCTGTCAAGCCGTATCTCATAACAGACAGAACAGCGCTCCGGTCCTTTGCCGGCGACTGAACTCAGAAAATCATCAAGGGCATAGTCATCCTCGTATTCAACATCAAGGTTCCAGAGCCTGCCGAGCTTAACAAGCGATTCGAGCCTGGCTGTATATTCCGTGTACGGGTGTATATTGGGATTAAACCAGAAGCCCTTTATATCCATACCCTTAAGCAGAAGTTGCTGGAGCGGATGGATGCTGCAGTTCGAGCAGCAGATATGCATGAGCAGTTTCATGAAAGGCCGTGATGAGTAATGCGTGATGAGTGATGAGAAAAAAAGAGACGAAAAAACGGATGCATAAAATTAAAACAGGCCGCTGGGGATTGTCTTGCCGAGGTGGGCAAAAGCAGCTCGTGTTGCGAGCCTGCCGCGCGGCGTGCGTTCAAGAAGGCCTTCCTGAAGCAGATAAGGCTCATACACATCCTCGATTGTTTCCCTGTCTTCCCTGAGCGACGCTGAGATCGCCTCTACGCCGGCAGGGCCGCCATTAAACTTATCGATGATCGTAAGCAGAAGTTTTCTATCCATCTCGTCCAGCCCCTTTTCATCAACCTCAAGCGACAGCAGAGAGCTTTTTGTTATCGCGAGATCGATCCTGCCGTCGCCAAGCACCTGGGCAAAGTCCCTGATCCTTTTTAAGAGCCGGTTGGCAATTCGGGGTGTACCGCGTGACCGGCGTGCTATTTCAAGTGCCGCGTTCTTTTCGATCGACACCTTCAGAATATTCGCCGAGCGTGTAATGATCTTTTCGAGCTCATCATAGGAATAAAAGCCTAATCGGGTGACGATGCCGAAACGGTCCCTGAGCGGCGAGGTGAGCAGACCGGTCCTTGTTGTTGCGCCGATGAGTGTGAATTTGGGGAGGTTCAGCTTGAGCGTCCGCGCATTGGGGCCCTGGCCTATGATGATGTCCAGCTGGTAATCTTCCATGGCAGGATAGAGCACTTCTTCTACAATGCGCGGCAGCCGGTGGATCTCGTCGATAAAGAGGATATCCCGTTCAGAGAGATTGGTCAGGATCGCTGCAATATCGCCTGCCCGTTCGAGCATGGGGCCTGACGTTGATTTGATGCTCACCTTCAGCTCGTTGGATATGATATGCGCCAGCGTTGTTTTGCCAAGGCCGGGAGGCCCGCAGAACAGGAGATGATCAAGGGGTTCCTTCCGCTGATTCGCTGCAGTAATGAAAATCTTGAGGTTTTCCTTCAGCTTCTCCTGGCCAACGAACTCATCAAGAGTTCCCGGCCTGAGATTAACGTCAAGGGTTGCCTCCTCCTCACCGGCTCCGGGGTTGACGAGTCTCCCCGCAATCTCAGGGTTGTCTATATGGTGTTCATCCATGTTTCTTCTCTGACATAAGCTTCAACACTTCCCTGATCAGCGTTTCAATATCCGTATGTCCCTGCTTATAGACCGGCTCGAGGAACTCCTGTGCTATGTTCTTCTTATACCCAAGGTTGATCAGGGCTGACAGGGCGTCGTCAAATACCTTATCTTTCGAGCCCGATACGGTCGGCAGTTTTTCCCTCAATTCAAGGATGAGCCTCTGCGCGGTCTTCTTGCCCAGCCCCGGAATCCTGCAGAGCATGGCAACGTCCTCAGTCTCAAGGGCGGTCAGGAACTCTTCAAGGGAAAGGCCGGAAAGCACACTCAGCGCCAGCTTCGGCCCTACGCCGGTGATGCCCAGGAGGGTGGTGAAGATCTTTTTCTCGTCCTCGGCATGAAAACCGAACAGCTGAATGGCATCTTCGCGCACATGGGTATAAATATAAAGAAAGGCCTCCTGTCCTTCATGGGGCAGGCGGGAAAGGATGTTTAACGGCACCTGAACCTGATACCCGACGCCATAAGCCTCGATAAGAAGATGGTCAGGCTTTTTTGAGATTATTTTGCCTCTGAGCGAACCGATCATAGAGAGTGACCAGTGATGAGTGATGAGTGATGAGTGAAAAACAACGAAATATAGCAGATAAAAGATATTGAGAAGATAGCCTGGTCTTGTCTTTTCTGATCACTCATTACCGTTTACCCTTCACTGCTTCATTGAATTTTATCGTATTTGCGTAGCACAGGGCAAGGGCGATGGCATCAGCGCTGTCAGGAGCGAGGTCACCCTGAAGGTTCAGGATGAGCCGGACCATTTTCTGTACCTGTTCTTTTTCGGCCCTTCCGTAGCCCACTACGGATTTTTTTACCTCAAGGGCGCTGCATTCATGCAGTTCGATCTCTTCCGACGCTGCTGCAAGAAGTGCTATACCCCGGGCGTACCCGAGGCTCATGGCTGCCCTGACGCTCTTGGCAAAGAACATCTTTTCCACCACGACGTGATCCGGCCGGTAGTTACGGATGATGGCGATAAGTCCTTCATAGATATATTTGAGACGTTCATGCAGGGGCTTTGTTTGAGACGGCGCTATAGTGCCGGAGGTAATATACGCTGCCCCTCTGGGCAGAATTTCTACGACACCGTACCCGCACCTGATGCTGCCGGGATCTATGCCGAGGATCTTCACCTTAGAGGGATTTTTTGCGCGGCTGGTCAAAAAGGATGTCCTCGACCATAAGGCAGATGACATGGCCGAGCGTAATATGCGTTTCCTGGATCCTTGGCGTATTTTCTGAAGGCACGACAAAGGCAAAGGTCGTCTTGGCGGCCAATTTCTCACCCCTGAGGCCGGTAAGAAAAACCGTTTTCAATTTCTTTCTTTTTGCTGCATCGAGCGCCTTGATGATGTTAGGAGACTGACCGCTTGTGCTGAGGGCTATGGCGATATCTCCTTCGACACCAAGGGATTTGATCTGCCGGGCAAAGATTTCTGAGAAGTCATAATCATTTGCTATTGAGGTGATGACTGCCATGTCTGTGTTCAGCGCAATGGCAGGGAGGCCCGGCCTTTCTCTTTTGAACCTGTTAACGAACTCGGCAGCGATGTGCGATGCGTCGGTTGAACTGCCGCCGTTGCCGAAAAGGAGGACCTTATTGCCGGCATTGAAGGCCGCTGCTATTGCCGTTGAGAGATCGACAACGGCATCAAGATGGCCCTGGACAAAGCGCTCCTTTACGTCAATACTTTCGTTGAATTCTTTACGGATCTTATCTTTCATATCTGGCATATCTGGCATATCTGCGTCCCGGAGGAAAAATTAATAGAGAAATAGACTAATGATTCCTGCTCTGCAAGTCAACTCATTGCTGCGGGATATAGATAATATTTTTAATCTCCGCTGCCGGTCCTTCTTTTGCCGGCCCTGCTGCAGTTACCCGGTAATCCCTTTTTGTTACAGGGGCCTCAGAGTCGAGAAATGTCGGCGTCTGGGTCTTGCCCAGGAGGACATAATCATTGTTGTCTGTCCTGCGATACACTTTGAAACCGGTTACCCAGCGTTCGTCGACTTCCTTCCATAAGAGAAAAACCTTGTCGTGCGCTGGAAAGGCCTGGAGATGGAGGGGCATGGACGGTACAAGGTCTGCCGGATCAACCTTCAGTTCCTCTGAGGCAGGGCCTTCATCCCTGATGCTGCTTCCTGTCAGGCTCCGCACTGTATAATAATTAACGTTGTTTACTGAAAGGGCATCATTAAACCGGGGCTCGGATAACGGTGCCGTATTGACCGGGCTCATGCCGTATTTCCCTTTTTCAGGACTCCTGTATACATTAAAGAGAGTTCCCGTGTCTGCGTGCTTCCATGCAATGGTAACCGTGTCTTCAGAAACCGTGTATGACAGTTTCGCAGGTGGCAGGGGAGCCTGAACAGGGGCGACAGACGCAATAGCGGAGTCATTACTGTAAATTCCCCGAAGGTTCTGCGACAATACTCTGTATTCGTACGTGCTGCCGGGCCTGAAGTCTATATCGATATACTCACGCATTTCCCTGCTGATAGATGAGAGTTTTTCGAAGTCAGAGCCTGATGATCGCATTACGATAAACTCTGTAATAAGATTTTCTTTTGCAGGCGGGTACGCCCATTTGAGATATAATGCATCCTCGCGGTGGACTGCGGTAAGACGTGAGGGAGTCTCAGGCCGTTCATAGGCTTTGAGCGTCAAATCACCTTTCTTGCCGCACCCCGAAATGGTTGTCGTCAGCAGGACAGCGGCCAGAATAAGAAAAAGATGTCTGCAATTGTGACAACGTAAATTCATTTCAGCAGCTTTTTGAAATAGTTGATCTGTCTCCTGACCTCTGAAGGCGAAGTGCCGCCAAACGATGTCCTTGCCCTGACCGATTCAGCAGGGTCGAGCACAGGGATGATATCACCGGATATCTTTGGCGAGAAGGCAGAGAGTTCCTTCAGGGAAAGTCCCGTGAGAGGTATATTGCGCGAGATGCAGGAGAGCACGATCCTGCCGGTAATCTCATGTGCCTCCCTGAAGGGAACGCCTTTCCTGACCAGATACTCTGCAATGTCCGTGGCAGTGGAATATCCTTCACCTGAGGTCAGGCTGAGCCTCTCAGTATTAAATTTCAGATCCTGCAGCATCCCGTCAAGGACTTCAAGGCATGCTTCGAGCGTCTCAACAGAGTCAAAGACCGGCAGTTTGTCTTCCTGCATGTCCCGGTTGTACGCAAGCGGCAGACCTTTCATCAGGGTAAGCAGGGCCACAAGATTGCCATAGACCCTGCCTGTTTTTCCGCGCATCAGTTCAGCAACATCAGGGTTTTTCTTCTGCGGCATGATGCTCGAACCTGTTGTGAACCTGTCGGACATTTCAATGAACCGGAACTCTTCGGTCGACCAGAGGATCAGTTCCTCGGCAAGACGCGAAAGATGCATCATGGTGATCGCAGCACAGGAAAGAAATTCGAGCGCAAAGTCCCTGTCCGAGACGCTGTCAATACTGTTGCCGGAAACTTCCCTGAACCCTAACAGCTTGGCGGTATAGGCCCTGTCTGTGGGCAGTGACGTGCCTGAAAGCGCACATGCGCCGAGCGGGCATACGTCAGTGCGTTTCAGGCAGTCCTGAAACCGCTCCCTATCTCTCTGGAACATGGCTGTATAGGCAAGCAGATGATGGCCCAGAAGGACCGGTTGGGCCCTCTGGAGATGCGTATATCCCGGCATGACCGCACCCTTATTTTTTTCAGCAAGTCTTACGAAGGTTCTCTGGAGAGCCTTCAGCAACTGGACGATCTTCTTCATCTCATCTTTAAGGTAGAGCCTGAGATCAACCGCAACCTGGTCATTTCTTGAGCGTGCGGTATGGAGCTTCTTGCCTGCAGGACCAATGTTTTCCGTAAGGGCCGACTCAATATTCATATGAATGTCCTCAAGTTCTGAGGAGAACGGAAAGGAGCCGTTTTCTATGCTGACGGAGATCTGCTGAAGTCCGGCAACAATGGCATCTGCCTCTTTTTTTGTGATGATGCGCTGCCGGGCCAACATCCTTGCATGAGCAGTACTGCCCTTGATGTCGTGTTTCCAGAGCTTCTTATCAAAGGAGATGGATTCGGTAAAAGACTCAACCGTGCCTGATGTTTTCTGCGTGAACCTGCCTGACCAAAGTTTTTTCATATGGGATAAATTCCTGTGCAAAGCAATGCCGAATTAGAATAGAATAATTATTATGCAAAATCCATTTATAAAGCAACTTCAAACTGCGGTAGAATCAATCATACTCGGGAAATCCGAGGCGATAACTATGGCCATTGTGACGCTCCTTGCGCGCGGCAACCTGCTGATAGAGGATGTCCCCGGTGTCGGCAAGACAACCCTGGCCTATGCCCTTGCAAAGGCCACGGACTGTGCCTTTCAAAGGATCCAGTTCACCAGCGATATGATGCCCTCTGACATTATAGGCGTCAGCATCTACAACCCTGAGAGCAGGGAGTTCGAGTTCAAACCCGGCCCGGTGTTTGCGAATATCGTGCTGGCTGACGAGATAAACAGGACAAGTCCGAGGACCCAGTCAGCGCTTCTTGAGGCAATGAACGAACGGAAGATCACCATGGACCGCCGCACGCTTGTGCTTCCTGATCCTTTTATGGTTATTGCAACACAGAACCCTGTTGAGTATCGCGGGACCTTTCCCTTGCCTGAAAGTCAGCTTGACCGTTTCATGATGCAGATCAGACTCGGGTACCCGGATCTTGAGTATGAAAAAAGGGCTGTTGCTGACCAGTCAGGCTTTGCCTTAATCGATAAGCTGGTCCCTGTTGTGACAAAAGCAGATATTCTGAGGATGCAGGAAGCTGTGGATGCGGTCAGGGTCGAGGAGTCGGTAATGGATTATCTGATGAAGATTATCACAGTCACGAGAAATGACGAGAGGGTCAGGCTCGGGTCGAGCACGCGCGGAGCCCAGTTCCTGCTTAAGGCGGCAAAGGCACATGCGAACTACGCCGGCAGGGATTTTGTTCTGCCCGATGATGTTAAGCGCCTTGCACCCTCTGTTCTCGACCACCGGCTGATTTTGAAGAATCGCCATGTCGGTTCTGACGCAGAAAATGTCGTGAGGGACATGATTGAGAGTATTCCCGTGCCGGTCTGAAATGGGACATAGGCATGAAACTCACACGCGAGGGTAAACGGTTTCTTCTTGCCTCGGTTCTGATCGCGGTTGCTGCGGTCAATACCGGTAATAATCTTATCTATCTTATCCTCTCGCTCATGCTCTCGTTTATAGTGCTTTCCTATCTGATTCTCAGGCTGAACCTTGCGGGGCTCAGTCTCGATGTATCCGTCGCAGGGGCTGTGTATGCCGGGGAGCCGGTCAGTGTCAAACTGCACGTTCATAATAAAAAGAAGCTCCCGGTGTACTCGGTGATCATTGCTGCTCAGGATGCAGCCGCAGAGGTATATTGCGGACAGATTTCCGGGCACGGTGTCTTCAGAGGCACAGTGGTGTTGGTTTTCGGGAAGAGGGGGCTGTATGGGTACAGGAATTTTGTGGTTCAGAGCGGCTTTCCTTTTATCCTGTTCCGCAAGAGTATATCAGTTGAGGTCTCCGGTCAGGTCCTCGTATATCCGAAACTGCTTGATGTCAGGGAGGTAACTGAGGTTATTGAGGGCCGGCAGCAAGAAGGTGCGGTTGCGGTCAGGGGCAGAGGGGACGAGGTCTATTCCCTCCGTGCCTTTCAGTATGGTGATGACTGGCGGAGGATTCATTGGAAGGCATCTGCGAAGCAGGCCGGATTTCTGATTCGGGAATATGCCGAATATGCCTCTCAAAAAATAACGCTTCTGCTCGATAATCTCCTGCCGCAGGATAGCATCCATTTCGAAGCAGCAGTCTCTGCCGCTGCTTCGCTGGCAAAACAGTATATCGAAACGGGATATCCCGTGCAGTTCATCGCAGTTGGAACGACTATACCCTTTGGAACAGGAGAGGATCATCTGCGGTCGATCCTTGGTGTTCTGTCGGTGATCGCTCCGGAGGAGGGGTTCGCAGACTTCTCAGAAATCGGGGAAGACGGCTTTTCAATAGCAATACTGCAGTCGTCCCGCTCGCGTATGCGGGCAGAGGCTGCCCTTACGGATATTGTGATCTATGCCGATTCTCTATAAGAGCTTAACCGCAATCCTGGCGCTCACTGGGTGTGTAAGCCTGCTGATCACGGGCGAAATGAACCTGCTCGTATGCATCGGCGGCCTCTCAATCTTTTTTGGCTATTATCGTTTTTTCATGAATCGGGCCCAGGCTTCGAAGCGCGTAGCTGCCATTCTGGCCCAGGCAGCCCTCTTTGTCTTCCTTGCTGACGCACTGGTCATCACGGCTGATGTATTCCTCGCTGTTGCTCATATGACCATAACCTTTCAGGGCATCAAGAGCTTTGATCTTAAGGAGCCATGGGACCATCTGCAGGTCTATTTCATGACCCTGCTTCAGCTGATCATTGCGTCTGAACTGACCCGTGCCCTTACCTTTGGTGTGATCTTTGTGATCTTCATGGTATTGCTGGTAACGGCCATGGTACTCTCCCATTTCCTGAAAGAAGGCACTCTCGGCAGGGTGCGCATCCGGCGGCCGGTCTTTGTTATCGTCATACTCACCATGATCAGCACCATGCTGATTTTTGTTGTTCTGCCCAGGACACCGCAGCGCTTTATCGGGAAAAGTCACGTGCGCGGCATAAAGACCGTTGGATTCTCCGACAGGGTGGATTTCGGTTCCTTTGGTGACATTAAACTCGACCAGACTGTGATTATGCGGATAGAGCTGGATCAGGAGGTCAGTCCTCCGCACTACTGGAGAGGCATTGCCATGGATTCGTTTGACGGCGTATCCTGGAGAAATACGGCAAGAGAAAAAAGCAGACTGCTGAAGACGGGCGATGAATTTGTTATCGCTCCCTACGACCGGACACAGGTTGTTGAGCAGCGGATCTATCTTGAACCGATCGATTCTGATGTTATCTTTGGCCTTACAAAAATGACTGCAGTGAATGTGGACACGTTCTCTCTCCTGGTCGATGATGCGTCGGGCATAACCATGCCGGGCAAGTTGTCGCGCCGCATCAAATATAGTGTGCGCAGCGACACTTCCGGCTCATCTAAGGGCAGGACGGAAGGGCGGTATCTGCAGATGCCGCGCGGCATGGAACAGATTATCAGCCTTGCAAAGAGTGTGACTGGCGGCAGCTTATCAGATGCTCAGAAGGCTTCTGCCATCGAGACATACCTGAAAAGGAATTATGCCTACTCCCTTTCAACATCTCCTCCGCCTGTTGGCATGAGTGTCCTTGATGACTTCCTTTTCAACAGCAAGAGCGGGTTCTGCGAACATTACGCATCCTCCATGGTCATCATGCTCAGGGGTCTCGGTATTCCCAGCCGCGTTGTGAACGGTTTCTACGGAGGCGAGCGAAACGAATATGGCAACTATCTCATCGTCAGACAAAGCGACGCCCATGCCTGGGTCGAGGCGCTAATTAACGGACAGTGGAAGCGCTTTGATCCGACCCCGGCAGTCGCGGTGCAGAAGCCTCCTGCAATGTCCCATTTTCTTGATTCCCTGAGGCTCCAGTGGACGCGGTATGTTGTCGGCTTCAGCTCTGACGACCAGAAGGAGATCGTGAGAACGCTTGCTTCTCCGTTCACGATGAAAGCTTTACCCCGGCTCCGCTTCCCGAGTTTCAAAACCGTTATCCTCTGGTCCCTTGCGCTTGCCCTTTTCATCGGGCTGCTTTATGTAGTATTGAGGAAGTTCAGATTCAGGAGATACGGTTTTGTGACCAGGACCTATCTTGAGTTCCGTGATCTGCTCAGAAAGAAGGGTCTTAAAGTGACCGATGCGATGACCGCAGGCGATTTGCTTAGGGTCTCGCGGAAAGGCGGGTTTGGTATCGAGGCTGAGGAATTTCTGAAGCTCTACGAGACCCATCGCTTTGGCAGTCGCGAGATGACCGATCATGTCAGGCAGAGGTACAAAGCCCTTTTGAAAAAGCTCAGAACAGGAAAAAGAGCTGAAGATATTTGAAGAGGGAAATTATGGACGCTTCAGGACATCATCATGAGGTCCGATTCTCCTGAAAAGGTAATGGTTTGTATGGATTTCAAAGGTAAAACGATAAAACATATTGATGCTGGCCTCCCAGCGGTTCTCATATCCCCGCATCTTTTTGACCCTGAGAGAAGGGTGTTTTATGTTCTGCAGGAAAAGCCTTAACTTATTTTCAAAAACCTTCTGGATATGAGCAGGCAGTTGTTGAAAGTCCTGTTTAAAGGAATCGGCGTAATCAAGCCTCATGCCTTGAGATCAGCGAGCAGATCGTCAACAGAGGAAAAAGATTTCACCCTTCCAGCCGCTATATCGGCATCAGCCTCTTCCTCTGCCTTCTGCCAGTCAAAAGACGCAAAATATGGCG
>JACRHC010000085.1 GCA_016217675.1 Nitrospirota bacterium | reverse complement strand
CATTGAATACCTACGGCCTCCCCTGGCAGATCGTTGAACATGCTGCCATGCCTGATAAGATCTGAAGCTGCCGATGAACACACAAGATGAAGACAGGTTCATCAGGATTGCAAAGGGGCCAATCGAAACCCCGGTGTATCTTCTGGACGAAACTCTCATCGAAAGAAATATGAAGGTCTTGCGCTCGGTGAAAGAGCGCACGGGTTGCAAGATCTTCCACGCATTAAAGGCCTATGCCTCTTTTGCCACCTTCCCGATGATGTCCGGTTATCTTGACGGCGTCTGTGCGAGCGGCCTGCATGAAGCGAGGCTTGGCCATGAAGAATTCAAAAAGGAAGTGCATACATTCAGCGCAGCGTATCGGGATACCGAGTTCAGGACTATCCTGAAGTATTCAGACTCAGTCATATTCAACTCATTCTATCAGCTTCAGAAATTCGGAAAGACTGCAAGGAAGAGCGGCGTCGAAATCGGCCTCAGGGTAAATCCGGGTTATTCCGAGGTTGAAACGGAAATATATAACCCCTGCGCTCCCTATTCGAGATTGGGGATAGTGCACTCCCTGTTCAGACAGGAATTCCCCAGGCACAGGGGCATTGTCAACGGCCTGCACTTTCATGCCATGTGCCAGCAGAATGCTGACGTGCTCGAAAGGATATTGAAATCCTTCGAAAGACGTTACGGACAATATATTAAAGGACTAACATGGGTGAATTTTGGAGGCGGCCATCACATAACGCGGGATGATTACGATAGAGAACTTCTGATCAGGCTCATAAACGATTTCAAGAATAATTACGGGGTTCAGGTATATCTCGAACCGGGTGAGGCCAGCGTGCATAATGCAGGCGTGCTGATTTCGTCTGTTCTGGATATTGTGAAAAACAGGAAAGAGATTGCGATAATGGACACCTCTGCAGAAACGCATATGCCGGATGTGCTGCTCATGCCTTACAGGCCGCACATCCTCGGATCAGGCATTAAGAATGAAAAGAAATACCGATACCGTCTCGCAGGACCGAGCTGTCTTGCAGGAGATGTTATCGGCGACTACTCTTTTGACAAACCGCTGAAAAGAGGCGACAGATTAATTTTCACGGATATGGCCCTTTACAGCATTGTAAAGAACACCACGTTTAATGGTATTAACCTGCCTGATATAGCGGTCTTAAGGGCTGGAGGCAAGGTTGAAGTTGTCAGAAGATTTGGATACAAGGATTACCGCAACAGACAGTCATAATTGCATCCCAGCAAATAAGGCTTGAGGCTGCTGTTTCAAGAATATCATCACGTTCCATAAGAATAACGACCTGCACGTCACGCACATCTGATAGACGAGCTTTTTATATGCTGGTAGCTATTTCATAGTCTCTAAGAGCTTCATGTCACCACGAAGCAACTGATTGACGACCGAGGAATAGTCAGTCTTGCGTTTTTTTGCAATTGTCTGCACGAACGCTTGAACTTCATCGTCAAGGTATACAGGTATATTCAGTTTTGAGTCAGGCCTGTACAATTTACCTCTTACTGCCTTTGAAAAATCATACTCTTTTCTCATAATTATGCTCCTTCATAGGTTTTGATTTCCTTGGATGATGGACGGCGTGCTGAGTAGATGCGAACCGTAACCAACGCAGCCGGCCCCTCCGTGAATGTATGACAGACTACCAAAAGCCTGCCTGAACTGGATATTCCGAGAGTTATCCACCGATCCTCCGATTCACTGTGATCGGGATCATACATGTTCATGGCGCGAGGGTCATGCATGACGGTTGCAGCTTCCTCAAACGCGACCCCGTGCTTTTGCATGTTTGCTTTCGCCTTGCCTGGATCCCAATCAAAATCAAAATTTATCAAGTGTCAATCTCCCAAGTTTTCGCACCAGATAGTTTGACTTATTATACAATACGTCAGTGCTTTCGCCGTATCATTGTTCAAATCGGCGACTACTCTTTTGACAAACCGCTAAAAAGAGGCGACAAATTAATTTTCACGGATATGGCCCTTTACAGCATCGTAAAGAATACCACGTTTAACGGCATTAACCTGCCTGACATTGCAGTCTTAAGGGCTGGAGGCAAGGTTGAAGTTGTCAGAAGATTTGGATACAAGGATTACCGCAACAGACAGTCATAATTGCATCCCAGCAAATAAGGAACTAACATCAGATTGACAGCGTTGTAACGCGAGGATTTCTTCCTGTTATCAACGCCATGACAGTCTGTTTTAATAGTGCCGATTACTGATAGCAACATAGCGTTTAGCCGCGGGTGCGCTTGCCTGCCGGCAGTAGATTATCATCGCACTGTCCAGCGCGGCCCAGCCCAGGTAAACGTGGTCAAATAAAGACAAGGAAGGAAAATTATATCTTATCTGCTCTATTTTTGTAGATATAACTCAGGAGTGTGTAGATCAATTTAGCGGCAAGAAAATCAGGCGCTTTATCCTTTGACGGACATAGCTCAACAATATCGAACCCCACGATCCGTTTTGACTTTGCTACAGCAGAGAGAAGCCGCATAACCTGATACCAGCCTAACCCGCCCGGCTCCGGAGTCCCGGTTGAAGGCATGATACCCGGATCGAATACATCCACATCTATCGTGATATAAACCGTGTTGCCCAGCTGCTGCACCGCCTTAGCCATCCATTTGTCAGAACCGTGAATTTCATGGGCAAAGAAGACCTTCTTCTTTGCCATGCCGGGGCGCTCCGAGACATCTATACTGCGAATTCCTGCAGATACTATATTTTTGGTATATTCCCTGGCCCGTGCGATTACGCAGGCATGATTGTAACGGCTTCCCTCGTATGAGTCGCGTGAATCGCCATGTGCATCAAGATGCAGGATGCTCAGATCCTTAAAGTGATTGGCATAAGCCTTGATAACGCCGATAGAGACCGAGTGATCGCCCCCAAGGCTTACCACAAACTTATTGTCATCGAGATATTGCGAAACGGCAGCGTCTGTTTTCTTTATCAATGAGGAGGATGTAGCAGCGTTGATCGGTCGGGCAGTAAAAATACCCTTTTTAAAAACCTCGCTGCCAGTTTCTATGTCGTAGAGCTCAAGATATCTCGAGGCCTCGATGATCGCTGAAGGGCCTTTATCAGCGCCTTTTTGCCAGGTGCTGGTTTTATCAAAGGGGATCGGCAGGATTACAGCAGAAGCTTGTGCATAGTCAGCATAACGGTCAGGCAGACCGCAGAACCGGGAGGAAGCCTTTGCCATATTAGTCTATAATGAAGACTGCTGAAGCTAAAACCGTGGTCCAGAGACCGTCCTTATTTCCCTCTGCAGACTGGCAATAGTGCTTTGTCTTGAAGATATGACCGCTTGCCCGGTAAAACTGCTTGCGCTCATCCCAGGCCTGGTTCGGATCAAAGGGGATATCGAGTGTTGTGGCAAGCATGGTAGCAGCGAGGTCTTCAGCATATTCTCCTGAGACAATGGCTTTTTCACCGCAGGCATGATGTTCAGAGAGATACCCGTAGTTGGCAAAATCTGTCGGCATGGCAAAACCGATCGCTGCAGAAATAAGACGGTTCGGTTCATTGGTCTCATTGCGGGACATCACGCAATACGTAATCTGACCGGGATCGAGCTCTTTTAGGCCGGCAGCCTTTGTCAGAATCTTGCACGCAGGCGGGAAAATGCTGGATACATACACAAGATTACACTTTTCAATGCCTGCATTTCTCAATGCAACCTCGAAGGATGACAGTTTGTCTTTATGTACACCCACCCCTTTCGTGAAGAAAACTTTTTTTGGGGTCATCCTTGCATCCTCCTGTCTCAGTATATTTTGTACTTCAGGGTACAATTAATTGCTTATCTTAAATCATAAGATGCATCCTATAACAATGTCAATGTCCGGCATTATCAGACGTCAAAAAGACAGGTAAACCCTGCCAGACAGTCCGAACGCGTTCAGGATACTCATCTGAACGAGATGGAGGTTCCTTGAATTTAATACTGAGCGATCTGCGAATACCAGTCGAAAAAGACGGGACAGATGAATATGTTAAAGCCGCTTCACGTAAACTGAGTATTGCGAAAGAAAATATACAAATTGCTGCTATACTCAGCAAATCTCTGGATACGAGCAACAAAGACCAGTTTGCCTACAGAATTTCGATAGTCGTCATTGTCCCCGACAATTACGCTAACAGCGAAAACCTGCCGGTCTGCATTGAACCAGTTGCACCTGAGAAAAAAATAAAAAACATTTCGCAGAGACCTATTATCATAGGGTTCGGTCCTGCAGGAATGTTCGCTGCTTTTGAGCTTATTGAATATGGGATTAAACCCCTCATCTTTGAGCGCGGCAAAAAAATTGAAGAGCGCTCCCTTGATGTCCAGCGGTTTATCAGGGAAAAGACGCTGGACCCGGAATCCAACATCCAGTTTGGCGAAGGCGGCGCAGGTTCGTTCTCGGACGGCAAGCTGTTTGCCAGGATGAAGAACTCGTACTATGCAAACAGGGTGCTGGATACCTTCATAAAATTCGGCGCACCTCAAGAGATTCGGTATGTCAGCAAGCCCCATCTGGGGACCGATCTGCTCTGTAAAATAGTGCGTAATATCCGCAACTACATCATCGAAAGGGGCGGTGAAATATATTACGGCTCAAAAATGACGGATATCCTTATATCTGACGGCAAAGCCTCGGGCGTCGAAATAAATGGCACTGCCGAATATCATTCCTCAAGAATCTATCTTGCATTGGGAAATTCTGCGCGCGACACCTTTGATATGATGCTCAGTAAAGGCATTACGCTTGAACAAAAGCCCATTTCTGTCGGGGTTCGAATTGAACATCCGGCGGAGATCATTAATCTCATTCGCTATGGCGATAAATATAAGGACTGCGCTGCGCTGGGAAATGCCGCCTACTCCTTTACATACACCGATCGCAAAATAAAACGCGGGGTCTACACCTTCTGCATGTGCCCCGGAGGCGAGGTGATTAATGCCTCCTCTGAACATGGCATGATGGTTGTAAACGGCATGAGCTACTCGCACCGAGCCTCACCCTTCTCAAATTCAGCGCTTGTGGTGACCTGTCACACGGATGATTATGGATCGACCCATCCTCTGGCCGGGATCAAGTTTCAAAAAGATATAGAGCGAAAGGCCTTTGAGGCAGGGGGAGGACAATGGGAGGTCCCGGCCCAGAATCTGGAGGATTTTTTGAGCAGGAGGATCTCCGGCCGCTTAAATGAGCATTCTTATAAGATGGGGGCGGCAGCGGTCGATCTGCATGAAATCCTCCCGCAATTTGTGCATGAGACTCTCGCAGCCGCATTTCAGTCGTGGAGAGCCGATTATCCCCTGTTCGTTTCAGATCAGGCAATATTATTAGGTGCTGAAACAAGAACTTCCTCCCCGGTCAGAATAAAGCGCGGCGAAAATTATGAATCAGTAACGGTCAGGAACCTGTACCCGATAGGCGAAGGTTCAGGCTATGCAGGCGGCATAACAAGTTCAGCGGTAGATGCCATAAAGGCCGTGGAGGTTAGCATGTCAGCTTTTGAAGACCTAAAATAGAAGCTTTGGTCTATTTTTGTCTGGAGCTTATCCGCCCCATGACAAGTCGGTATATCGCCTCCTTATCCCGCCTGCCTATGCCCACAATCTCGACTATTTCTATCTCGCCACCGATAATACGGTAGACAATACGATATTTTTTCCTGGAGATATAGAGCTTATAAAACCCTGTCAGGTCAATGCCGAACTTATTTCCAAGGGGCTTGCCGAGGAAAGCGTTTTCAGAAAGGGCATCAATCTTCTTCGCAGCTTCTTTTCTTACAGAACCGTCAAGAGTTGCAAAGTCCTTTGCTGCATCAGGGATAAATTCGACCTTATAGGCCATGCTTCTTTTTTATCTTTTCCCAAGGGATGTTCCTGGAGCGTGTGTGACTCTTTAGCCGCTGCTTTACTGCTTCAGCTATTTCCAGAAACTCAATGGCCTCCTCAGCCTGCTTCATCACCTCAAATTCCTTTGCCGAGACGATGACTGCTGCCATTTCATTGTTCCTGAGAACATAAAGAGGCTCATCAGTGTCTGAGACCTCTTTCAACTTCCTCGTGAGCTCTTTCTGCAACTTTGTAACTGGAATCATATTTTCTGTCTGCACAAGCATCGCTAAGCCTCCAATCTTTTCTATGTATTATTATACATAGATTTATTCATATTTGACACTACGCCTTACATCTTCAGATCAGCCTTGACGATCAGCGCGGGGTAACCTTCCTGCCCTAACTGTTCCGCAAGATCCATCGCCTGACTGAACTGATCAAAGTTTCCGACCCTTACGCGGTAATAGGTTATACCCTTGACCTCTGTTTCCTGAATGTAGGCATTAAGATCTTTGAGCCTGAGGCCTACCCTGAGCCTGACCGCATTAATACTGTCCGTAAAAGACCCGATCTGAATGGCAAAGGGGCTGCCTTTCCTGTCAGACGACTGTACCCGCACCGGTTTAATATATGAGGCATCCCTGCCCTGCACTTCGAGAACCACCCGCGAGGTCCCGGGACCTATAAGACCGATCTCTTTTGCCGACGCGTAGGAAAGATCAATATCCCTGCCTTCGATAAAAGGCCCACGGTCATTAACCACACATTCGACCGATTTATTATTTGCTTTATGCGTTACCTTGAGCTTCGTGCCAAAGGGGTACTGCTTGTGTGCGCACGTATGCAGATGCATATCGAATATCTGGCCGGAAGAGGTAGGTCTTCCGTGAAAGTCAGAGCCATACCATGAAGCAACGGCCTCGTACGGACCGCCGGGCAGTTCCGACCGGGGTGATTTCTGCTGGACTGCATGACGGGATGAGGAGCAGGAAACGAGGATGGTAATGAGTAATGTGTAATGAGTAATGTGTAGACAAATAAGACGAAGATCACTACTGTTCCTGCCTCTACTCATCACTGATCAACCTTCACTCATTACTGCCTATAGTATATATCTGCTCAAGTCTTCATCCTTCACTATGTCGCCAAGTTTTTCCTGCACATAGGCCCTGTTGACTATGATCGTTGAACCCTTCTTCTCAGGCGCTTCAAAAGAGACGTCTTCAAGGAGTTTCTCAAGTATGGTATGGAGCCTTCTTGCCCCGATATTCTCTGTCTTGTCGTTCACCAGAGCAGCGATCTCAGCAATCTCTTCGATCGAATCCTTTGCAAAATCAATCGTCACGTCCTCTGTTGCAAGGAGTGCGACATACTGTTTCACCAGCGCATTATTCGGTTCCGTAAGTATACGAATAAAGTCGTCTTTTCCAAGGGCCTCAAGCTCAACACGGATGGGGAACCTTCCCTGCAGTTCCGGGATCAGGTCAGAAGGCTTTGCAATATGAAATGCTCCTGCTGCGACAAAAAGGATATGTTCTGTTTTTACCGGCCCGTATTTTGTTGTCACGGTCGATCCTTCCACGATCGGCAGCAGATCCCGCTGCACGCCTTCGCGGGACACATCAGGCCCATGACCGCTGCCCTTGCTTGCGATCTTGTCGATCTCATCGACAAAGACGATGCCCGACTGTTCAACTCGCCCGACAGCCTCCTGCGTTATCTTGTCCATATCGATCAGCCGGTTGGACTCTTCCTGCTCAAGCAGCACAAAGGCTTCCGGGACCTTCACCTTCTTCCGCTTGGCCTTTTCGGGCAGGAGATTGCCTAACATGGACTTGAGGTTCATCTCAAGGTCTTCAAGCCCGACATTCGAGATCACACCAAAAGGCAGGGACCTTTCCTTTACCTCAATATCAACAGAACGGGAATCGAGCTTGCCGCTTCGCAGCTGCTCCCTGAGTCGCTCGCGCGTCTCATTCTGTTTTTCCCTGTCATCCTCTTCCTGTTCAGGCAGACGAAGAGAACGCGGCGCAGGCAGCAGCAGATCAAGGAGTCTTTCCTCAGCAAACTGCCGTGCTTTTTCACGTATCTGCTCCAGGTGTTCGTTCTTTACCATGCTGACCGATATCTCGGTCAGATCCCTGATCATGGATTCGACATCCCGACCTACGTATCCGACTTCAGTAAACTTGGATGCCTCGACCTTGATAAAAGGGGCTGCCGCTAAGCGCGATATGCGGCGGGCAATCTCGGTCTTCCCAACACCAGTGGGGCCGATCATAAGAATGTTCTTCGGAAGCACCTCATCCTTGAGTTCGGGTGAAAGTCTCTGTCTCCTCCACCGGTTCCGCAAGGCTATTGCAACAGCCTTCTTGGCCTTATTCTGGCCAATGATGTATTTGTCGAGTTCTGAAACAATTTTTCTTGGGGTATGACTGTCCATATCAGGCAAGCTCCTCTATCGATATATTGTCGTTCGTGTAGATGCAGATGTCTGAAGCGATCTTCATCGCCTTTTGAATGATCTGCCCTGCATTTAGTTCCGTATTGTCGTACAAAGCCCGTGCTGCTGCCTGGGCAAAGGCCCCCCCGGAGCCGATAGCTGCAATGCCGTCTTCAGGTTCGATAACATCTCCGGTGCCTGAAATAATAAAGGTATGTTCCCTGTCAGCGATCACCAGCAGGGCCTCAAGCCGCCTCAGCATCTTGTCTGTTCTCCAGTCCTTGGCCAGTTCGACAGCTGCCCGCGTGATATTACCGCGATAGGATTCAAGCTTACCCTCAAACTTCTCAAAGAGCGTGAATGCATCTGCGGTGGCGCCTGCGAAACCCGCGACCACGCTATCGTTGTACATCCTTCGTATTTTTTTTGCATTCTGCTTCATTACCGTGTTGCCGAGCGTTACCTGTCCATCGCCGCCTATGGCAACTTTTCCGTTTTTCCTCACACAGAGTATGGTTGTTGCGTGGAACATGATCACTCCTTATCAATCCTTAATATTTATGATGAGAGAATTATATACCAAAACTTCGTAATTTATGTAAGGCGGATTTGTAAAAAACTCCGGAGGCAAGGCGTGCAAAAAATGCGGAATGAGGCGTATCTAACGATACGTCGCAGTGACGCATTTCGAAGAGCAACGCAGCATACGGACTTTTTACGAAGCCGCATAGCTTAGGATTTTTCATCTGCAGAGAGCGGGTGTGCCTTGTCATAGACATCCATAAGATGTGCAATATCGATGTGGGTATATTTCTGTGTTGTTGACAGGGACGAGTGGCCGAGGAGTTCCTGTATGACCCTGAGATCAGCGCCTGCCTGAAGCAGATGAGATGCAAACGTATGACGCATGGTATGCGGCCCCACCTGACCTTTTACACCGATGAGACGGGCATACTTCACGACGATCCGCCGAATACCCCGATCTGAAAGCGGGGTGCCGCTCCTGTTCAGGAACAGGGCCTTGTTCTTCTTCTTCAGCAATATCTTTTCGACCATATACGTCTTGATTGCCTCGACTGCCTTTGAACCAAGGGGAACTATACGCTCCTTTTTCCCCTTTCCTCTGACTTTTACCAGCCCCTCTTTTGTGTTCACATCCTCCAGGTTCAGGCCTGCTGCCTCAGCAACGCGGAGCCCGCTCGAGTAGAGCAGTTCGAGGATAGCCCTGTCGCGCGCATTGATAAAACCGACGGTATCGGGCTTTTCGATGAGCGTGAAGATGTCATCCACAGAAAGAAACCTGGGGAGATGCTGTTCTGCCTTTGGTGTTGTGACAAGTTTTGCAGGATTAGACTTGAGATGTCCTTCCCTGGTCAGGAATTTGAGAAACGACCGGACAGCGGCAAGCCGTCTGCCTGCAGTCGTCTTTGAAAGGCCATTACGGATCTGAAGAGCAACAAAGCCCCGCACATCGATCATCTCAACCTCAGCGGCCTCCTTATCAGCGTACTCCTGAAATTCTTCAAGGTCTTTTTTATACGCCCTGAGCGTATGCGCTGAACTGCCCCTCTCAAGCTCGAGGTGTCTGAGGAATTGCCCGATCAGCTTCTTCATGCCGCATGCACCTGCAAACAATATTCCTTCCATGCCTCTAAAGCCAGCTCAGCAGTTCTTGCCCTCTTGAGCTTCTTGTCCCTCATCCTGCCCAGGCCTTCAGGTACAGGAAAAAGGCCAAAATTGATATTGCTCGGCTGAAAATGCTTGCCCTCTGCTTCTGTGATATGCCTGATCAAAGCGCCATGGGCAGATAAAGGCGGCACCTCAGGCACTGTTTTTCCCTGTATTCTGAGCGCAGCATTGACCCCGGCAATAAGACCCATGGCAGTTGATTCGATATATCCTTCAACACCCGTAATCTGTCCGGCAAGAAAAAGATGAGGTCGTTGCTTGAAAGAAAGGTCTTTATTGAGGAGCGCAGGGGCATTGATGAATGTGTTCCTGTGGATGCTGCCATATCTCAGGAAATCAGCATGTTCCAGTCCCGGAATCAGACTGAAGACCCGTTTCTGCTCAGGCCATGTCAGGCGTGTCTGGAATCCGACCATATTATAGGCAGTCATCTCCCTGTTCTCGGTTCTCAATTGGACAACTGCATAGGGATCCTTTCCGGTCCTGGGATCAGGCAGACCAACAGGCTTCATCGGCCCATACCGCATGGTATCAACGCCCCGCGCTGCCATCACCTCTATCGGCATGCATCCCTCGAACACCTTCTTCTCTTCAAAGCCCTTCGGATTCACCTTCTCCGCAGCAAGGATCTGCTGATAGAACTGTTCGTATTCATCTTTGCTCATAGGGCAGTTGAGATAGTCATTGCCGCCTTTTCCATACCTGGACATGGCATAGACCTTATTGCGGTCTATGGAATCCGCATCGATGATCGGTGCGATAGCGTCATAAAAGTAGAGATATTCTTCTCCTGCCAGCCCTGATAAGGCATCTGTCATGGATTGAGATGTCAGGGGACCTGTTGCAATAACGGCAATCGTATCAGGAAGTGTTCTGACCTCTTCTCTGATGATCGTAATATGCGGATCTTCTGAAAGTTTTTTTGTGATGTATTCACCAAAAAGGGTCCTGTCCACCGCCAGGGCTGAACCTGCCGGCACTGTTGTGGCCTCAGCTGCCTCCATGATAAGCGATCCTGCAAGGGAGAGCTCTGCTTTCAGAAGACCGGGAGCGCTGTGTGGATCATTCGATCTCAGTGAGTTGGAACAGACGAGTTCTCCGAGGCTCGATGTGGCATGCGCCTCGGTCATCTTCTCAGGTCTCATCTCATAAAGGCGGACCTTCACGCCTCTTTTGGCTGCCTGCCATGCGGCCTCTGAGCCTGCAAGCCCGCCGCCGATTATTATTAACTCATCAGACATGATTGATTTTACCTGAAAGAAACGGGAAATAAGAAACGGGAAAAGCGAGACACTGAAGCATATTCTTCTCAGCAAACCTGCAAGGCTACATCAAGATAGAGTCAGACAAAGGGAATATGGATGATTTCCAGCTCCAGTTTGCAGTCAATTCCTGCATCTGAGAGCAAACACATTCCACGTTTTCCCGAATCCTGAGGTAAGGCTGCTATCGGAGCAGCTCGACTAATGAGCAAAGTAATATCTGCTTTCCAGCCCCTTGAGGAGGCCGTCCATCATGGCCCTTGCCCCGATCGTGTCGGCACTGACCCTGAGCACAAGGTTTATGGCCGACAATATACCCTGTATATCTGCTTCTATAGATTGCCGCATCTTTGCCTTACCCAGAAGCGGCGATTGCAGCAGGCAAGGGAGAAGATTTGTTTATTCAAGCTTGCTACGCTCCCATGGGCAAATTTTCCCTCTGTCTACATAACTTGGTTTAAGTCCCCGTTAACTGGAGACCTAACCTGCTACATACAAACTGCGTTAATGAGGTGCTGGTCTATCACAACTTCATGCGGCTTCCAGTTTGGGTCAAGCGACTGCATCCCTTTGATGAACGGTCCAGATGTCATCAAAAGCTGCCTTCCAACCATGCGCAGGAGGTCCACGGTCTTACGCGGCAGGCTGAATGAGGTCGGAAGCTCCTGCATACAGTGACGCAGGCGGTCGTCCTGTATCCGGTCAAAGGAGAGTTCGGCAAAGGTGAAGTCTGTGACAATGGGGTTGTCCACCGGCTTTGCCGAAGGACAGTTGCGTGCAAGGACCTTATTGCAGGAATCAACAGTACGCGACAACTGCTTCATCTGTCTGAAGTGATCGCCGGTCATCTGGACGCTGTCAAGGGAGACATCGTCCATCGGGCCGCCCATGGTCACTCCCAGCACAGCTGAGATCCCAGGCGGTGAACTCGTCCGATCCCACTCATTATGTTTGGTCGTCTTTGCGTTGGCCGCAATGACGATCAGCCTGCCCAGTTGCGACAGGTTGGCCTGAGTCAGGATGCTCCACGCGCTGTCTGTAGTTGTCACCGCCTGATAGGGCCCACGCAGGCCGAGATTGTCAGACAGGCCGCCGTCAAGCAGATGGGCATAGCTCCTGTTTGGGTCGCGGTACGAGGCTGCAGAGCGCGCGTCAAAGTAGCGGCGGTCCGGGTTCCTGGCATCAGAAAGCGCAGGGTCGAGCCACCCCGGCAGAGGGCCGCAGGGTTTCTTGTTGTATATGTTCATGGTCATCGGCGCAAAGGCAACAGGGAAATTGGATGATGCGGCAACAGCGCGTGAAACAGAGACCTTCGAGAGGTCTGAGCAGAGCAGATCAAACTGGTCCTGCGTAAATTCAAAGCGATGGGTGATTGAGATGTCGGTAGCATTCAATACAAGAAAAGGGGCGGACCCTCTTGGCTGCCTGAGCAGGTCGGCAAAGGTCCTGCCCTCAAAAACAGTTTCATGATAAAACTCGTCGGCCATATCGATTCGGCTGAATTCCGGGGAGAGAAGCCTGAACCAGTTGTAAGGATTGAAAAGTTTCGCCACCAGTTCACCCTGTATGTTCCGGTAGAGAAACCGGTCAGGGAAGTCGCTGAAAAACCGGTCAGGGAAAAGTGCGTAGTAGGAAGCAGTAAAACTGCCGCCCGAGACTGACGAGATGATCTCCAGATCATCCAGAAGCCGGTGTTTGGCCCCGTCTTTTGCGGAATACTCGACTGTCCGCAGTTCCTCCATCAGGCCAAAGGCCAGGGCAGCGGCGCGCGTTCCTCCGCCGGAGAAGGCGAGAAGGACAAAGGGCTTATCCTCCGCAGGCTGATTGCGCACAACGCTGTACCGATACCCGCTATTAAGATCAATGGAGTCGATCGGCTGGTTCTCATTATAGTGGGCGCAGCCCATAAGGGCCATAAGCGCGACTGCAGAGAAGAGTACCGAAAGCCGGTCTATGGCGCGCATGTAAACGGCACCTCCAGAGGCCCGATAGGATCTGTGTCTGTGATAGAGATCTGCTGAATTGGTATTTGGCATTGTTTCCCGATAAGACACTGCATGCTGATGTTATGCATGCCTTCACCGCACTGGAAGACGAAGAGTCTGTCGTGTCTTACATTTGGACCCTGATAACTTTTATCGATCCAGACCTCTCCCCTGCCGGGACACGGCACGTTAAAAAATTCCATCTGCGTTCTCCTTTCTTCTTAATATATTAAGCGTCCGAGCACAAAACCAACCACCGGCGAAAACAACAAGATCCAGCCACCGATGCGGACAATTGCACCGGGTGTGCTTGAAAACTATTGGACTAATTAATAAAGTTTTTTTCTTCCGTCCCTCAATTGCATCTTAAAGCGCTTTTCCATTTCTTGAAGCTCTGTCTCAAGCTTATCAATTCTCAGTTTTTGATCTGCTATTTGTTGGTTTAAGTTCCTCAACATATTGATAACATTATTTGTTAGAACAGGCAGCGCCCCTTTTCTATCAACGGCGGTTTCCTTGATAATCTCAATCAGTATTTGATCCAGCATATTTTTAAACTCATTTCTCTTGTCCATATATGCTTACGCTTCTTCTCCCAAATCCTCAGCGATCAGTTTGAACTGTTCAAGTGCGGCTTCAAGGTCGTCCACGATCTCGCGGGCGAGCACGCCGGGCTCTGGCAGGTTGTCGGAGTCTTCGAGGCTTTGATCTTTGAGCCAGAAGATATCGAGACTGGCTTTGTCCCGGTTGATCAGTTCGTCGTAATCAAAAGACCGCCAGCGGCCCTCATTCTCTGCACCCTCGCCCCTTACTCCTTCTTCTCCTCTCCCGCTGGGAGAGGGCGAGGGTGAGGGCATAGAGGGGGAAGGGTTCCAGGTAGCCTTTCTATGTTGCCTGTTCTCCGGGTTATAGCACTTTACGAACTCGTCGAGGTCTTCGCGCTTGAGCGGGTTTGTCTTGAGGGTGAAGTCCATGTTTGTTCTTAAGTCGTAAATCCATAGCTTCTTTGTCCAAGGCGTTTCTGATGCAGGTTTCTTGTCAAAGAAGATGACATTAGCCTTGACGCCCTGTGCATAAAAAAGGCCGGTCGGCAGACGCAGGAGCGTATGCACGTCGCACTCATGCAGGAGCTTCCGCCTGACGGTCTCCCCTGCCCCGCCCTCAAAAAGCACATTGTCAGGCACCACCATTCCGGCCTTGCCGTTCTGTTTCAGCAGGGTCTTTATATGCTGAACGAAATTCAACTGCTTGTTTGAGGTTGTTGCCCAGAAGTCGTCCCGCTCTATCGTCTCTTTTCCCTTGGAGGTCTTACCGTCCTCACCCACCATCATGGTGCTGCTCTTTTTTCCAAAGGGCGGGTTGGTAAGGACTATGTCGAACCGCTCACCCGGATCAGAAGCAAGAGAATCAGAAACCGCAAGCGGCAGATCGTCTCCGCCGATACCGTGGAGCATCATGTTCATGGCGCAGAGCCGGGCTGTGTTCTGGACCAGCTCCCAGCCGCGCAGGGCATTAGCCTTCAGGAACTTCTTTTCGTCTTTGGTCAGGTTCGGATAGTGCTTGATGATGTGGTCATGGGCAGCTAACAGAAAGCCGCCGGTTCCGCAGGCAGGGTCGCAGATCGTCTCTTTCGGCTTTGGGGCAATAACATCCACCATTGCCTGGATCAGAGGCCGGGGAGTGAAGTATTGGCCAGCGCCTGACTTGGTATCCTGCGCGTTCTTTTCGAGCAGGCCTTCATACGCGTCGCCCTTCACATCCGCGGACATGGAAGACCAGTTTTCCTTGTCGATTAGGTCAACGAGCAGGCGACGGAGCTTTGCAGGGTCCTGGAACTTGTTTTGTGCCTTGGCAAAGATGAGACCGAGAAGACCCTTGAGCTTGCCTAACTCTTCAAGGGTATGACGGTAATGGTCAAAGAGCGCATCGCCGTCTTTTTTCAGGAGACTCTGCCAGTCAAAACCGGAAGGGATAGAGCTTTTCTGGTTGTAGGGTGGCTTCGACCGCTCGTCCGCCATCTTGAGGAAAAGCAGGTATGTGAGCTGCTCGACATAGTCGCCGTAGCTCATCCCATCATCCCGCAGGACGTTACAGTAATTCCAGAGTTTTTGAACAATTGTTGCCGAGCCGATTGTCATTCTTTTATGCCTTTCGATGCGTCGCTGTCAAATGGTATAATACTGCATGTCCAAGAAGTCATTACTTGAAACTAATCCTTTTCTTAAAGACCCTGAGATGCGCAGGCAGATCGTCGAGACCGTTACCCTTTCTTCATCATCCATTGAGGGTATCCACTCTGCTGCCAGGCAGGCCATGAAAAATATAGCAAAATCAACACTGGCTACAAGCGCTGCGCATGCGTGCGTCTCGTCCGGGAAAGAACGGACCTGAATACCTTTTTCATCGGCTCATAATTGCGATCCAATCCTGCCTGAACGGCCGCAAAGTATTCCTTTTTCCTCTTCCCCTGAATCCCTGTAAAATCAAGACCTGGCAGCCCTGCCTGAAATGCCATCAAGACCGCAAGAAGTCTTCCGGCCCTGCCGTTACCCTCTCGAAATGGATGGATAAGCATAAGCTCGGTATGGACTTCTGCCATGGCGTTAATGATTTCCTCATCAGTAGCGAACGTGCAAGGTGTATATTGGCTCAACAGTCTATTTTTGAAGTCCTGCATAAGTTGTGGGACATGTCGCGCCATCGCAAAAGAAAAATCGCCCTTTGATACGTTCACCTGCCGGTATTGTCCGGCCCATTCATAGACCTCTTCCAACCATGCCTTATGAATGGTGCAGACATCATCTGTGGTAAAGCAATGATCTTTCGTAAACATACCCATGAGCTTCGGTTGCACAAGGGCGTAAAGTTCAGCCTCGATAACATCCATCTCTCGCTTGCGAGTAACATGCAAGCGGTTCCTAAGCACCCGGCCGTGAGAGCCCGACTCGAATTGGACTTCAGGAAGATGGGAGGTGTTATAGCGAGAGGAACACGTCATCAAAAAGGCTCGCCCTCACTTGCATCAATTAAGTAGTATTTCTTGCCCGTAATGATGCTCATTAGCATCGCTTTCAGTTCAGTTGATATAAGTTTGGTAGAATCAAGTCGTTGCCGCGCCCTCGTTCTGATTCTTTCAGCACCGCCTATAGTCTCCAAGAAGTCCTCTTCAATCTGTGAATATCTGCCCTTTACCGAATCCCTGCCTGATTCTCCAAATGCGGACACTAAACAATCAAAATCATCATCGCTACCCATCAGCTGCTCGCAATAGCTTTTAGCCTTGACTTTATCCAGCCGGGCGAGAAGAAAAATAATATTACCTTTCTCATGTTGTGTACACAATGTTTTAGATAAGAAAAATTGTTCTACTGATACAAGCCACACTGCCTGCAATTCGGTTAACTCAACATCTGTACACCATTGTTGATCTGCCCCAACCTTGTCGGCAACATTATAAAAACCTTGTTGCCGCAAACAATATATTAGGATAAAAGTACCCAAACTCATGTGTCGCTGATCAGAGACTAATAAGTTTAAGATCTTCACTCTCTCGTCATGAACTTTCTTCGCTAATAGCTTCTCTGTTAGCCACAGTAGCTGTTTTATAGGTCTTACTCTTGTAAAGTCTTTTGGTTTCAATTTCAATTCGTTAACGTATTTGCTTTCAGCCAATTCGGCCAATAGAAGCAGGAGATCTTCCACATTGCTTACCTCAATATCCTGAATAAATTGCTGTAACAATTCAATGAAACGCTCAAGTAATTTATTTTCACAAATATCCGTCAGTAGGGCCTTTCTCTTATCAACAGATTCAATAAAGCTTTTAACTAACCCAAGGGGCACTTCTTTCATAGGAAGGCCGTATGTCATTGCAATTACCAACCTATCAGTTGCAGCGATGCGCCCCCGCGCGGCGTAATACGACTGACTATGCTTAGGCCCGTATTCCAACAAGATAGGAAAAAGATTTTCGAGCAGGCTTAAAAGTGGTTTCCTGAGCTCAACTGAAACGCCTTCTAACGCCCTTGTCCTCTCTTCCGTACATTTATTAATGTGTTCCTCAGAACTTTCCAGGAGGAACGGGAGATTGTCAGGGGTGCCAGTATACGCACCAGGGTTCACACGCATGTGTTCGTAAACACTCGGTGCTTTCAAGGCAAGGGTCTCTAATCCAAGAAGATCAGAAAATGCTACTTCGCCTCTAACTGTTGTTTCAGTAATATAAAGACGATTGAATAATCTTTTTACATCCCGAGGTGAAAGAAGTAAGTATTTAATAGCGTGATGATAAATTTCACCCAGACTCGACTCATTGTCCCGGAAATACTCCTTTAATGCGTCTACTGGCATTTTGCTCAGTTCTTCATTAACGAGTGTCTCTATATCAGAGGTATCGATAATTGGCAGGTGCAGGCGAACTTGAATGATCTTATCAAGATATAGATTTGCACAATTCATCCCAAAACGCGTCAGTGCCTCGTTGACATAAGACTCATCGTATGCGAGAACGTATGCAACTCGCGGAAAATCTGCCACTGCCTTCACCAGTCGAATCATTGCGAAGACTTCGTCAGGCGGCAGCCGATCAATATCATCGATAAATATAACTATTGATTTATTAAGCCCCAGCAGTGACTTAATCACTTTGTCTCGCCTTGCGTCGACATTCTGTTCCTTCAGTTTGCCCATCTCGTCAGCTACATTTCCAACACCCTCTATCACATGTTGAATGATGGTTGCCCACGGTTCGGCGCCGGGTATATATTTCATCACGGTAAAAACCTTTGAATACGATAAAAGCTGTTTGGCTGCATCTTTAGCTTCGGTTGGGCGATCAGAGCTATCGATGCTGCTGGCTAAATGAACAAGAAATTCCTGAACTATATTGTCAACACCGCTTATGAGCCAGGGGTTAAAGTTAATGACAATTGGCCGATCATTGGGCTCCAGGGAATTAAAATATCTGGTGATAAGATTAATAACAGAAGTCTTACCATAGCCCCAAGGACCTTCAAGAGAAACAACAAGCCCTGGCGAATCTTTGGGCAATAATAAAGACCTGCCAATTCGTTTGGCATATTCTTCGCGATTTAGACGGTCAGGACTATCTGCGTCGCCACGTATCGGTTGATCTGTATGTAATAGTGACATCTCTTATCCTTCCTTATTAATCCAGCAATAAATCGCCCGAAAACGCTTTCTTCAAAATCCCCTGCCGCAGGCGCTCAGCGCGTTTGAGATGGGCGTCGACAGTTGTTTCGATTTCTTCAGCGACAGAAAGGAGGCGATCAACCTCAGCGATTATAGTTCCTTGCTCAATTCTCGACATTAGAGGAACTGCAAACGATCTAAGATCGGCCAAGTAGAAGTGTGGCTGCGCCGTTGAACCTGATGCGCCTCGTATCTTCTTTTGAGATAGCGGAGCATCGAAATTTATCTGCAATATCCTCGGGGCCATACCATCATTCACCAATCTTACAGCAGCGAGATTTCTATCAGCGCTAAACAGATAGCCTGGTGGAATAATTGCTGTCCGCCCAATTGTCCCCACGCACGTAATAATCACATCATCACGCAGCGGTTCATAGCGCCTTCTGACTTTCTCAAAGTCGCCCTCACTTATATAAGTACAGCCTGATTCGATAAGTCTTCCAGAAACAACGCTCTTTGCAGTTAAATGCGGCACGCCATCTTCAATACGTTTCGGTGGGTTATGATCTCCATCAGTTACTAATGAGGCCAGTTGCTCGACCGTCGCCCATACCCACCCTTTCGGCAACTGCGACAGATTTGAAGTATCAGGCGCAACAGGTTCGTTGTATTTCTTGCCCGGATTCTTTTCTTCCCATTTCTTCTTCCGCTCAACGAGGATTCGTTTCAATAATTCCGCACCTGTTTCGTATTTTATGTTGTTCGTAGGGGCGATCCAGTGGGTCGCCCTGTTTAATGTTTCGTCCGATGATACCGGGCGAGGCACCGCCTCGCCCCCACGGGAACGCCATTCTTCGGTCAACTTCCCTTCAACAGCAGCTTTGAGGACAGCAGCCTTATAGCGCTTGAGGTTCGCCTTGATGCGCTTGAGCCCGGCAACCGCCTCGTCCAGCCGGGAGAATTGTTTTTCGATCTCAGCGACGATCTCACGCTGCAAGGGTAACGGTGCAAGTGGCAGAGGAAGCGCTCTGAAGTTTGTGACACCAAACGCAGGTTGTGCTGTTGCTTTAATAATCGTTTTCAATGCTTTTTGAAAAAATGGAGAATTAAAATAGTAGAACACGTATTTTCGTTCAAACTTCTCGCTGACAGAAACCTTCAGCAAATTGGCTGGAATCATCGCAGGTGAAATCTTGGACGAGTAAATCCCTGTCTTACCACAAGAACCGATCTTTGCCATTAAAATATCGCCCGTGTACACTGCGCTGCGCTTCAACTCTTCAAACTTTTTCTGAGATATATACCTAAAGTCATCATAAGTCCCAGCAAGATTCTTTGTTGTCAACACTGGCACTGTGCCATCTGCAACATAGTCGCTCAACTTTAAGTTTGATCCAAATGGGCCGTCAACAATCGCATTCTTTTGATCCGCTCCGGCATCACTGACCGTACCCCATCGCCAAGTGTCAGGCAAAGGGTATAGTTCAAGAGGCTGAACTTCGGCAGCATGTTCCCCTTTCGCACTCACGCCGCAAGCACTCCATTCAATTCTTCAATAATCTTATTCAACTCATCCCCAAATACCTGATGCACCTTCCCTAACCCGCCCTGTTGCGCAAACGGCGCATAATCAAAATCATCGGCCTCAATGCTCAGATTCGCGGCGATATGGTCGCGGATCATCTCAAGCCAACGGCGCTGTTCGTCAGTGAACTGTCTGCCACCGGAAGCACCCCTCACCTCAGTCCTCTCCCCCAAGGGGCGAGGATGTGATTGATTGTCATCTCCCTGAGGGCGAGGGAACGATTGTTGTTGCTGTGCCATCCACGCGCTGAAATTGATCTGGACCCGTTCAGGGAACGGCACAAGTTCATTCTCCTGATGCATGGCAAAGCGGACAAGCGAGACAAGGTCAGTAAGAATATGCGGGGCACTCGCTCCCCGGACCTTGGACTTTTCTATCGTAGCGTATGCGTTCCAGAGGTTATCCACCTTCCAGAAGTACGGCGGCTTTTCGATAAGACCTGCAAGCTCCTTCACCTGCTCAAACTTCAACCGTGCCTTGTATGGTGTACTGTAGAGAATCTGCAAAGCGGTGATCTCGTCTTTGTTGTCTTTGATGAACTGCTCAAAGGACTGCACAAGCCCTTTGGCCTTTTCCAGGGCTGCTTCGCTGAATTCTGCACTTGTGACTTCATCTTTGCTGACGATGTCAATGATCTGCTCAGTCTTTGCGTAAAGCTCCTGTATTGCCTCTCTGACCTTGGGATCATGCAGGGGCTTTACTGCTTCTGTGATCAGCTTTTCAGCAGCCTTTTTGATCTGGTCTTGCGTCGGCTCCTGCACTGTTGGATTGTCTGCCTTTGCCTGTTCAAAATGCCTGTCAGGATCGAGGGCCTGCACAAGATCGCCGGTCAATTCCTTCAGCCCCTTGCCTGCAGTCAGCTTCTTAAACTCTGCATTGTCTTCTTTCGTTATCCTCCGCTCAAGCCGCGCAAACCTCGCGGCAAGGGATGAGATGACATCCGTCTCAGTGCTGCCGAGCGCAACTGCCTGGATCAGCTTTTCGAGCGGGACTGTCCGCTTTCGCTCCATCGGCCTTGAATCGGTCTTTGCAGCCTCGCAGACACCGACCGCATCCACGATAATGAAATGGTCTTTGGACTTTGCATCAGGCGTGACTGACTGGAGGTCTGTCTCGTTGATCACACGCACGCCCCTGCCCTTCATCTGCTCGAAGTACGCACGGGACTGCACCTGCCTGAGAAAGAAGACGATTTCGAGCGGCTTGATGTCTGTGCCGGTTGCGATCATGTCCACGGTGACTGCAATGCGAGGGAAGTAGCTGTTCCTGAATGACGCAATCAGGTCTTCAGGTGTTGCGCCGGTGGTCTTGTATGTGATCTTCTGGGCAAAGTCATTGCCTTTGTTGAACTCCTCGCGCACGATCTTGACGATATCCTCTGCATGGGAATCGTCCTTGGCATAGATGAGGGTCTTCGGCACCTCGGTCCTGCCGGGGAATATGTCAGTGAAGAGCTTATCCCTGAAGGTGCGGACAACAGTGCGTATCTGGTCAATCGCCACAACGTCACGGTCCAACTGTTCAGCGGTGTAAGCAAAATCCTCGTCCAGCTTTTCCCATCGCATGGCGCGGGTGTCACGGTCGCGCTTGTCCACAAAGAAACCGGCATCAACCTTTGAGCCGCCCTCTGTGATCCGGGTTCGTATCTGATACACGTCATAGTTCACGTTCACACCGTCTGCAACCGCCTGCTCATGAGGATATTCCATCACAAGGTTCTGATTAAAGAAGCCGAAGGTCTGTTTGTTCGGCGTTGCGGTCAGGCCGATGAGATAGGAGTCGAAGTATTCAAGCACCTGCCGCCAAAGGCCATAGATGGAGCGGTGGCATTCGTCAGTCACGATCACGTCAAAGGTCTCTATCGGCACATTGGGGTTGTATTCAATAGGCGGCACTTCTTTGTACACGTCTTCAAGTCCTGCCACGGTATGTTCATCTGCCTCTTCAGGAAGCTCCTCTCCCTTGAGTATTGAATAGAGCCGCTGGATCGTCGAGATGCAGACCCGCGCGGTCGTGTCAATCTTGCTTGACTTGAGCTGCTGGACAATATATTCCTCAGTGAACTTGTATGGATTGTACGGCGACTGGTAATGCTGAAACTCCTTAAGCGTCTGGCGTCCAAGATTGGCCCGATCCACAAGGAAAAGGATGCGCTTTGCGCCTGCGAACCTGAGCAGGCGATAGATAAACGTGACTGCAGTAAAGGTCTTGCCTGAGCCTGTAGCCATCTGGACAACAGCGCGGGGCCGGTTTTCTGACATGGACTTTTCGAGGTTGGTGATCGCCTTTATCTGTGCAGGCCAAAGACCGACTTCAAGCAAATGTGGCATATGAGAAAGGCGCTCACGGAGGGTCTTGCCACTGAATCCGTATTGCGCAATATCATCTGACACAAGATTGTCTGCAGCGGCATTATCCTGCAGGTCGAAATATAGAAAAAGCGTTTCAGGCCTATGAAAAGAGAAAACCTGACGGGATCGTGCATCAGGTTCAAGTCCGTTTGTGAACCGGGTTTCGATGCCGGTTGATTCGTAGCAGAAAGGCAGCGGTCTTTGCCAAGCCGGAAGGTTTGCGGGCAGTCCCTTCTTGTATCTGTCAGACTGGATTTCGACTCCGGTGAGAGTATCGCCCTCTTTCTTTGCTTCAATAACACCGGCAGCCTTACCGTTTATATAGAGGAGATAGTCAGCAGCGCCAAAGCCGGGGAGTTGGTATTCACGGATCGCAATGCCTTTTGCTGCGTGGATATTAACATGTTTGAAATCCTGGACTGCCCAGCCAGCTTTTTCGAGCAGCTTGTCTATTTGTTGCCGGGCTTTTGCTTCTGGTGTCAAACTCCTTGCGCCCTCCTGGTGTTATGTATATCTATCCACCATGCAATAGTCGTTACCCCACATAACTCCGCAGATTATATCACATAATCAACTGGTTAAGACTGGTAGGAGGAACAGCTTATTAAATTATTTTTTAATCATCAACTCCCCGCTCCTGATAGTCCAGAAATCATCCGAAAGGTTTCGGTCTGTCAGGTAGGCATACGGCATGGTGAAATATCCCTTCTTGCCCCACTCTGTTCCCCATGAGTTGCGGACAATGAACCTCTTCTGAGTGTCATTGTACCCGACTGCCAGCACGGCATGACCGCCGACAACAGACTCTTTAGACTTCGGCATATTTGCCACGCCTGACTTTGCCACGGTCTGGGATTCAAAGCTCTCATAAACCGTAAACCCGAAGACAAAGGGAAAACCCTCAGCAAGACATCCTTTCATGTCGGCCAGCGTCTCGATGCGATGGTATGAGGTTATCTGGCGTTTCAGGGCCTCTTTATAGCATGCGGCTGTCGGTTTGGTTGCGAACTTCGAGACAACATACGGCCAGCTCTTTTCCGTGCATGCGCCCTGCTTTGCCAGTGTCTTGATGCCGTCGCGGATCATGGCCCCGTTGTCGTATTTTACGCTGTTCTCGATCACCCGCTCGTTGTAATAAATGAAGAGCCTGCTGAAGTCGGCATAGGCAACCTTGTGCTTGACTTCAAGGCACTCCAGCGCGCCAGCAAGGGCATTGGCAGTGCAGCTGCCTAATTCCCCCTGATGCTCAACTGCTGAACATAACGGCCGCAGATCAACAGTCTTTGGAAGCACAGCTTTTCGCCTGCGTATGGCGCTGTACCGATAGTCCCGCTGATCCGGCAGGTCCGGCACCCACCCGTAAGAATGTTTAGCTCTCCTGCCCTTCCCCGCAACCACCTGTTTCTTTGCCTTCATAACCCCTCCTTACCCTTTCAATTCAAACCCGATCATTTTACCGCCCAATTGTACTATTGCCACATCTCATTTCATATAAGTTCTCTCCGATGGCATCGCCACAATGCCGCTCAGCTTCTATCTCTTAACCGGCACCGCTTCTCTAACGACCATACTATCATCGCGACGGAGCTTCTCCAATATATCAAATGGCGTCTTTCGATTTTCAGCAACCGTCTGTCGCACAAATTGACTATTATCATTACTGAGCTTCCTCAATATTTCGGATGGTGTCTTCTTATTTCTAGCAACCTCCTCGCGCACGTTTTCAATGCTGTCAGCACTAAGCTTTTCCAATATATCAAGTGGCGTCTTTCGATTTTCAGCAACAATTTGTCGAACATACTGACTCTTATCAGTGCTGAGCTTCTTCAAAGTGTCAGGTGTAATATTCTTGTTTTCTGCAACCGCCCTTCGCACGTCTTCATCCCAGTCATCACTGAGCTTCTCCAATATGCTGCCGTCAGACACATTTCTTCGTGCAAGTTCGGTTCTCATTTCAACATCCCGACTATCAGCTAATTCAATGAGCTGATCGTGCATATTTTGAGCTTGCATACTCTTTAATAATATTTGCGATACCTTTTTTTTAAGCTTCAAGGGGGCATTTTCATTCAGAAGGATCCATTGTAGCACTTTAGCTGAAGGATCATCGCTCAATAGAGAAAGCACTTCCGGAGGCGTACCGCTACATTTAGCAATCCATGCACGCACATAATCACGGGGATCGTTGATAAGCTCAGTTCTCGTCTCGGAAAGAGTATCTGCTATCGGGTAAAAACATAACCTGACCATAAGGACGTTGTTCATCTGGTTCCTGTATGGCTCATATATCTCCCCTTTCCCTCTCAACTGCTCCTCGGCTTTTCTTGCAAGATCTATTGATTCATCTTTTGCCTTCTCTGCATGAATCTCTCCAAAAATCTGCGCAGGGACATTCATATTTTTATACAATGCTTCCCCTACGACTGCTGGCTTTGCTCTATAAATTTGTATCATCAAATCAGGAGGCGTTTTGGGATTTGTTGCAATTCCGATCAAAAAAGCATCGGGCCCCGAATCAGCAAACGTTCTCAACATCTTCTCTGTCGTGGAGCGATGCGCTGCAATACAAATTGGTATAATGGGATCGTTCTTGAATGTATCAGCCAATATCTCTAACACCGCTTCATCTAAGTCAACATCATTATCGTAGAGTCGAGACCTGACATATGCCTTTTCAGATTCAACAATGTCTGCCGTTTTCACCCTCGTCCGGATAACCTCTGCAGGGATCTGCCCAGAGAATACGCCTTGCCAAAAGACATTTCGTATCCTATTAGGGTTGCTGTTGCCCTTTGGCCAATAAAGCAAGAAATCACTGTAGGTAAAAGCCGTAGCAAACGAAGCAAGCATAATAACAACAATAATGGCAACACCGGGCCGCTGTTTTTTATTGTGCCAATTACGGCTTAGGTAAAGCCACCCAGACCAGAGGGCATATGATATGGCTATTGCACAAAAGCCGATTATCGGCAAAGTTAGATAAACGAGGCCTTTAAAATCACCGCCTCCGGCAGAAAAGTCACTCATTTGGGCGGCTTTGAAGAGAATAAATAAAGCACTTATCACTGCCGGGATCAGTAAATTGAATGTCAACTTATGTCTTTTCTTAAAGAGGAAACAGGCCAGAAAAAGAAGGGGTGAGAAAATGGCTGCAAGCAAAACGATATTTATCATTTAAACTGCCGCCAGAGCGCCTGGAGTGCATCTGCCCAATTGCCGCTGATCCGGCAGGTCCGGCACCCACCCGTAAGAATGTTTCGCTCTCCTGCCCTTGACTGATCCAACCTCTTTCTTTGCCTTCATAACCCCTCCTTTTGATGCTTTAGTAACTTTTGCGAACCGACCTGGCTTTGATTATACACACTGGACAGCCTCGTCCGCGCAAGCTTCTGTATGCAACTGTCTCCTGCCATTCATGCCCCTTGCGACATTTCCACCAGACTAATCTTGCAGACTTAAAGATAACATCATCAGGCGTGAGGAGCGCGTTTTTTGTCGGATGCCACTCCTTGGCAAGTAGTGGACTGACCGTCGCAAGGCTGTTCTCCTTTGTCGCTTTCTTGCCTGCACAGTAGGGGCAGCCTTTACCCATTGCCCTGTTGCTTATCCGTGCTTGCCATTCATGTCCTTTCTTGCACCTCCACCATACCTTCTTATGAGACGCGGAAGCCACCTCTTTTGGTAAAAGCGGTAAGTTTTTATCGGGATGCCACTGCCGGGTCAATTGACGATGGACAACCGCCAGACTGCGCTCCTTAGTCACGCAACGGCCAGAGCAATAGGGACAGCCTGCTCCGTAGTTTCTATGGCTTATACGTGCTAACCATTCATGGCCCTTCCCACATTTCCACCAGACCCTTCTCGCAGAACCTGCCATAACTGTCGCCGGCGTCAGCAGAGCATTCTTTGTAGGATGCCACTGTTTAACAAGCATCCTGTTCGTCTCTGCCAATTTTTCGTTCAGTCTTCTTGCCATTGTTATATGAATAGCACAGAGGCGTAGGAGTTGAGGAGAAAGCTCCAGTGGCTCATATCCTTGCCGAGGAGGGCAGTGCTGACAATGCCCTGCGCTGTCATGAACTTCACATATGCGCCCCAGCGGTGCATCAGTTCGTGGCTGAGGATATCAAGGGAGTCTTCGAACTTCGCATCAAGGGGATCTGTGGTCAGCGCCGAGATATTGCCCATGTCAATGGTTCCCTGCAGTTTGCCATTGCTGCCAAAGAGCTCTGAATTGTCGAATATCTGCTGGCCTATACCATGGATATCGTTTTTGACATGCAGATAGAACGCCTCTGCATCAGCCTCGGGCATCTGAAAGCCGAAATTGGAGAAGATGACGAGAAAGTCATACTCGTCCCTATGAAGCCGGTAGAATTCCTTTGCAATCTCTTTTCTCGGCTCAGCATTGACCGAACCGTCAGGATTGTTGGCGTCGTAATTCCCGGTCACCTCCATGACGCTGACATTGCCGTAATCGGCAAGGGTATTGGCCGTGAAGTCAGCAGACAGCGATAAAGACGATAACGTGAGCAGCGAGATAAGTGTCAGCAGCGCGCAAAGAAGTTGTTTCTTTCCCCCCATCATCATCCCCAGTCCCCTCGTTAAACGTATTTTATTCTGCTTTGTACAGCAACGTCTTACTATCCGGCAGACGCGATATGCGCTCTGTCCACTGCTTACCCTCTTCGAGTCGTATGATGACTATCTCACTGCCGCCATCTATCTGCTCCTCAATAACCACCCTGCCTGAAGTGATTTCAATAACCTTACCGTTCTTCCCAATGACATCCCCTATCTTGATGATCTTCTTCGTTCCATCTTCCATCTTCACCACCGCCCTCTCGTCCTGAGGAGAGATTTTGAGGAGGTGGAGAGAATCCATAGAGTCAGCAAAGGCAGCAGACACCAACAGAAGCACAACTATTATGAGTGTTAGTATGTGCTTTTGTTCGCAAAGGAAAAGCTTATTATCTGACCGGCAGTTGAGCATCGCTCTAATCTATCCCCACCTGAACTCCAGGAATGAGATTCTTCCCACTCTCAAGGTTCCGCGTGAAGTCTGGGTTGAGAAAGTACTTAAAGACAAGTTCTGCTGTTTTGTACCCCCTCATATCGAACTGAATATCTCCATGTATTTTTCCATGCATCGCACGAAGAAACTTACCATCCTTTTCTTCGGAACGAACCCGGAATATGTAGTTATTATCATCTTTCGTGCTGTCCTTATATGGCTCGCCAGGCTTATTGCTGAATGTGCGAACAAGCTTTGACTGATAGCCATCCTCGGGAGCAATGCGGGGGAGCTTGAAATTGCTGCCTCTTTTGCGATCATATTTCACGAGCTGAATGCCGTCGTATTTATTCGGGAAGGTTATTGTTAATGTGCCCTCAAAGTCGTCCCTGCTTACAAACTTCCTATCCAATCTGAAAAACATATCTGGATGCTTCCCCTTTCCGTATGGGCTAACCCAGTCTGATTCCATTAGGTCATACCCGACTGATTTGCCGTTCACAGGTATTTCGAGTACCGGGTGCATACTGCTTGTATCCCTCGCATACATCGGCACCGGCATCTCTATCTTTCTCATTACAACTATAATCTCAGGGTTCCACGGTTGCCAACGACCTATACTGCTTTCTTTGAATTTATAATCTCCTCCGCTCTCGTAATAACCATCTTTTGTTATAGTAAAACCGACAAAATCGTCAGCAAAAGACGATGCCGTAAAATATCCCTTTGAGTCTGTCAGCCCAGATGCCTCATTTGTTTCGCTTGACCAACCGCCCTTTGTATATACCCTAAAACCTAAATGCACATTCGCCTTACTGAGAGGTTGATTATTTTCATCCGTCACAATTATTGTCACCTTTGCAAAGGATCTAGCTAATGCGACGGTATAGCTAAACAGCATAAGAAAAATGGCAATTAGTGGAATAATCCACAATCTTCTATTTGTTAATTTGCTTTGCATGTTCCTAATCCTCCTGAACAAATAATATTATCGAATACCTTAAACAAATAGGGATATGCAACATTTTTAATGTCGCTATGCAACCATTGCTTATCTCTTACTGCCGGCCAATATGTTATCGTATTCGTGCCTATCGTCTTAGTTGTCATGCTTTTATTCGATTGCATATTTACATTTCGTGTTGGAACCACTGCCTTGGACTTTTCTCTCCCTGTCGCCCATGTCGTAGCCGGGAAGGCCCTTGAAAGTAATTCATTTCTGTTGCTACTCGCCTCATTGCTGCCGGATGGGCCAGAAGACAACAGAGGCGTAATTATTCCGCCTTTATCGAAAAAAGGCCTAATACGTAGTGTCTCGTCAGTCAATGCATTGGCCTCAGGCAGAGGAATGTCGTATTCCGGTCCATGTGCGTAATCAGTAGAGTTGAACTTCCACCCCCCGTCAGATGAGATAATCGGGACAAACCCTTTAAGTGTCTCCTGTGATTGCCATGACCCTGACACAACCTCATCCCCTTCAGAATAGAAATTGAATGCAGCCATGTTCTTCACAGCAGAAAAGCGGTTTTTCCATGTCAGCTTTTCCCGCTCGTCACTCGGATTCTGACCTTTAAATAATCTGTACCACTCCGAGGCCCTGAGCCGCGAGGCATAGCTATTCCATGCTGATGGTATCAACTGGGGGTTTTCCGGCTCCGTTTCTTCAAACGCCTCTAATGCTACAGCCGCATTAAACATGAAGTATTTATCGACCGGCGCATAATGGTCAGCAATTGCGCTTGAGACAACCATATTGCCGAGGCTGTGGGCGGCAACAATCTTTTCTCCTTTTACAGAGTTAACAAGAAAGTATTTAAAGGCTGATGCAGTCTCGAAGGCATTGACCACATTTCGATAGAAATTAATTGTATATTTATCAAATGCAGGCCCCAAATCTATTTGGCTATACGACCCATACCATGTAACTCCCCAGAATTTGGCTCTTGATCCGGACCAGAACATCCGTTTGAACATCTCGGAATGCCAGCCGCGGGCTGATTGGCCGTTGACATTGTAGCCATGGAGGAAGACAAAGTTCTTGCCTGATCCGTCTTCATTGCCTGTGCATTCATTATCAGGGAAATTAGCTGCCTGCAGACCTGCAGCTACAAAACGATCCTTTTCAGTTTCTTCAGGCTGCGGTCCATTTGCTGCCCAAACCAGATTCTTATGCCTGAACATCTGCTCAACGCCAGAGAGGCTGAGGTTCAATGTCAGAGATACGACTTTTTTGCTGCCGTCAAAGACTGCAAACTCAAGAGGACTGTTTGATGCCATTTTGCCTTCGAGCAGGATTATCCCCTGACCAGCTTGCTCTTTGATCTTCTGAAGAAAAGCTGGACTGTCAGGGTGATTATTTAGGAATGTTCCGCTGCCGTTGATCTTGACGGTATTTGCTCCGCCAAGGGTAGGAATAGGCTCAAGACTGTTTGTACCGCCCGTGAGGTAGTTTCCTGATGTTTTGGCCGTCAAATCCGTAAAAACAAAATTCAGGCACTCGTCTCCTGACAAAAGTTTATAGGCATACTTGGCCGGTTCATAGTTCTTAAGCAGATCTCTTATATCCAGATAAACCGGGAAGAAGTCAATCAGGTCGCGAACCCCATCCACTTTGCTATTGTTATGGTCCAGAGGAATCAAGAGCCCTTGCTTTTCCCCCGGTATATCACTGCCATTCGTCTCCCCGTTATCATCGTCATCATTGATCCAGAAATAGAACGTATCCCCGCGGAATGCCCTGTCCCGGTCTGCATCATCGATCACGCCATTGCGGTCATAATCCGGGATCAGCGCTGCATTCAACAGTGGCACCTTCTCGCTCCTCACCTCTATGGCACTGCCTCTGTTGAGCACTGCTTCTGCTGCATAGGTTGCATTGACATCGAACCTGGATCCGGCCGTGATGGTTACACTATCGCTCCCCTGGGTCTTAATCCCCGGTAAATATCCCGCCCAGTACCCGTCCATCAACAGGTCTATATCCACTATTGAAGCCGAGTATTCAGGGGGCAGGATAGTGTAGTTGAGTTTTGTATCGACATAGGTATATCCCTTATCGCTGCGCATCATTAGCTTGGGCTCCGTGGTGAGCGACACATCCACGCCATAAGCCGTGTAATTGGTTTTAATAAAGTAGTCTGAACCATAGCAGTCAATCTGCTTTGTTACCACGTTTTTCAGACAAATTCCCGTCTGCGGCTTCCCCGTATCCTTACCAAAAAAGACGAACTGGCTTGATTTCAGGGTTGCCTGCCGGTCAACAGGAACTTCGGATAGGGAGAATAGGTCTTCCGAGTTAAAATCGTATCTGATCTCCGGCACAGTTATTGTTGCCTCTCCCCAGGCCTCT
>JACRHC010000082.1 GCA_016217675.1 Nitrospirota bacterium | reverse complement strand
TCTGACTTGTTGTCCCAGCGCACCTGAACTTTTCCCCCGGCTGTCTGTACGCCTATTGCCTTTGATATCCCAGATTGAATCGCCTTCGACCGTCTTTTTACCTCACCCATTTGGTGATAACCCCCTTTGTCCTTTTCTCCTGTGCTTTCAGGATGTTATACCAAATTCTTGATCTCAACTGCTGTTTTTAGGTTGATGCAGCATACTACTGACACGGCTAAGCTCAAAGCCGCATGATCATTAAACAGTTGTCTGGAATATTAAGGAGCATCAATAGACCGTGTATTTGCCCACAAGTCCCTACTCGACAAGGATTGAGACTCTTGCGGATTGTTAGCAGTCAAGTACAGGCAAAAACATCTGGGGATGAATTCTGGGAGGAAACTGACACTATGCAAGGCCTGAAGCTTCTGTGCTACAATTTATTGCATGAAACGTTACAAATCCTTATCACTGAAATCAGTAAAGACCTATTCCCTGTCCGAAAGGAAGAGCAAGGTGTCGGTCAATTCCTTTGCCGGAGTGCCGGAGCGGGGCGATTTATTTTCTGTCTTTCTCGAAAAATTGCCTGATTTCTTTGCTGTCCGTGACTTCAGATCGGTTGTTGCTGCCATTGTGCAGGCGAGAAAGGATCGGCGGCCGGTCATCCTTGGCATGGGTGCCCATCCGATAAAGCTCGGTCTTTCTCCTGTCATTATTGATCTTATGAAGAAAGGGATTATCACAGCAATTGCTGCGAACGGTGCCTGTGTTATCCATGATTTTGAGATAGCTATGGCAGGCCATACCTCGGAAGATGTTGCTCAGGAACTCTGTGCCGGAACGTTTGGCATGTCAAAGGACACTGGCCGGGGTGTGAATCTTGCGATCAACAAAGGCGTGAAGAAGGGATATGGCATTGGCAGGTCAGCAGGCGAATATATCAGCAAGGAGAAATATGAATTCAGCGAGAAGAGCATATTTTCCCAGGCCTATGAGCTTGGCATTCCAATAACGGTTCATGTTGCCATGGGAACTGATATCATCCATATGCATCCCGAGGCAGATGGTGCTGCTCTCGGCAAGGGAAGTATGAACGATTTCAGACTTCTTGCCTCTGTTATTGCTGATCTTGATGGCGGTGTCTATATCAATCTCGGCTCTGCGGTCATATTGCCCGAGGTCTTTTTGAAGGCCCTGAATATAGCGCGTAATCTTGGCAACAAGGTTGAGAACTTAACGACAGTGAATATGGATTTCATTCAGCACTACCGGCCCAGTGAGAATGTACTGAAAAGGCCGACTATGAAATGCGGTCAGAACTTTGCCCTCACCGGCCATCATGAAATCATGTTTCCGCTTTTGGCCGCTGCAGTCATTGAGGAGATGCCATGAAAGTAATTGTTGATGAGGATACCTGCATCGGCTGCGGCAGGTGCGAGGAGATATGTCCTGCTGTTTTCCATGTTGACCCTGTGATCGGCAAATCAAAGGTGATTGATGAAGAAGCCTGCGACTATACCGGCTGTTGCGAGGCTGCTGAAGAGAACTGTCCGGTCGAAGCGATCAGACTGGAAGAGTAATAATGCCCTCTAACGAGGGCTTAAGTTTGTCTTTGCAAAATTATATAAAGGGCTGTTTATGACAGCGCTGCTTCGTCAACCAGCGAAGCACCTGCAATATACTGGTCGCCGAGATCTTTGATCCACATGATAACGCCGTGGCCATACCGGCCTATGCTTTTTTTAAATTTCAGAACATGTCCCGAATTCAAGGGATAGCGCGTAATAAAACAGATGCCACTCTTTGACATGTTTATTGCCAGGCCCGACAGGTCGATAAACCGCAGCTTGTTGTCATTGAAGACTGCAACCGTAAATTCCAGCACCTCAAAGCATCCCTTTCTGACATCGCCTCGCTTCGGTTCCATAAAACCTCCTGTATGCTGCAGAATGTTTTTCCGCGTTAAGTATACAGACATTGCTTAAGGACATCCAGTTAAGTTTTCTTCATAAATAACAAGCCGCTTCATACGGAGAAATATTGGAAGGATTACTGACTCTTGAGTGAAATTCCTGTCGTGTTAGTGCCGTTTGAAAAGGGCTAAATATGGCGGCGGTGTCACAGGGCCAGTAAGGGTCGGGACGCAAGAGAGCGGCAAGCAACTCGATTGGGGTCGAGCTGCTTCGTAGAGTACTCTGGTAGTAAAAGACCACTGTTG
>JACRHC010000081.1 GCA_016217675.1 Nitrospirota bacterium | reverse complement strand
GGAAGAGGCAAAACAGAGCGTCGAAAAGCAGGTGAAGCTTCCTGCAGGTTACAGTCTTCAGTGGAGCGGAGAATATGAATATATGCTCAAGACGCAGGAGCGGCTGAAGACCGTAATCCCGCTCACGCTCTTTATCATCTTCGTTCTCATCTTTCTGAATACGAAGTCAACAATAAAGACCACGATTATTCTGCTTGCAGTGCCGTTCTCCCTTGTCGGATCGTTCTGGCTGCTCTATTTTCTTGGATATAACATGAGCATTGCTGTCTGGGTCGGCATGATCGCCCTGGCAGGCCTTGATGCTGAGACCGGCGTTGTGATGCTCCTGTACCTTGACCTTGCCTATGACAAATGGAAAAAAGATGGAAAACTGAACACTGAGCAGGACCTCAGGGAAGCCATAATGTTTGGCGCTGTCAAGAGGATCAGACCGAAGCTCATGACAGTCGGCGTTATCCTCGCTGGCCTTGTTCCTATTCTCTTCAGCCACGGAGCAGGCTCTGACATCATGAAGCGCATTGCAGCGCCTATGGTTGGAGGTGTTGTTACTTCAGAGATCCTTGAGCTTACGATCTATCCTGCCATTTATCTGATCTGGAAGGGAAGGAAGTTCAGAAAGAAGAGCAATCAGGAGTCACTGAAATGAAGAAGAAAACCGAGTAATTGATATTAGATGATTGTACGTTCCGCTTGATCATCAACACACCTCGACAAGGCCGCTGTACATCACTTGAACGCCGGTTTCTGGTATAATCTTATAAAAAAAACACCTTAAATATACCGGAGGGACCTTTGAAACCGAGCATTACTGTTGAACTTGCAGCACGAGTAAAAAATCTTCCGCCCTATCTTTTTGCCACCATAGATATTATGAAACAGGAGGCAAAGGCAAAGGGTGTTGACCTGATAGACCTCAGCATAGGCGATCCTGACATCCCTACGCCAAAGCATATTGTGGACGCCATGAAGGCCGCGGTGGAGAAGCCCGAGCATCACCGTTATCCATCGTACGAAGGTATGCTCTCCTTTCGCCAGGCTGTTGCCTCATGGTATAAGAGCCGCTTTAATGTTGACCTTGATGCAAAGACTGAGGTGCTCTCCCTGATAGGCTCAAAGGAAGGCATCGGGCATATCCCGCTTGCCTTTGTCGAGCCTGGCGATGTTGTGCTTGTCCCTTCGCCGGGATATCCGGTTTATCCGGTTGGAACTCTTTTTGCCGGTGGAGAGAGCTATATAATGCCCCTTGTCGAAAAGAACAATTTCCTGCCTGACCTTAAAGCAATCCCTGCGGATATTCTTGAAAGGGCCCGATTGATGTACATCAATTACCCCAATAACCCGACCTCTGCCTGTGCGCCGCGGAAGTTTTACGAAGAGGTGATCGAACTTGCCGGGGAACATAACATCATCGTCTGTCATGATGCGGCATACAGCGAGATCTACTTTGACAATGAAAAACCGATGAGTTTCATGGAAGTGGACGGGGCAAAGGAGGTCGGTATTGAGATGCATTCCCTTTCGAAGACTTACAACATGACCGGCTGGAGGATCGGTTTTGCGGTCGGCCATAAGGACGTGATAGCAGGCCTCGGCAAGATCAAATCGAACCTTGACTCGGGCGTTTTCCAGGCAGTGCAGGAGGCCTCCATAGCTGCTCTTGAGACTGATGATAAAATTCTTGCCGAGATCAGGGGCACGTATCAGGAAAGAAGAGATGTCCTTTATGCAGGCCTCAAGAACCTCGGCATGGAAGTGATCAAGCCTAAGGCCTCCTTTTACCTCTGGACCAAAGTCCCCGCAGGGTATGACTCCTCATCTTTTGTTGCGCATCTGCTCGATAAGGCAGGAGTGTTAGGCACGCCGGGCAACGGTTTCGGCACACCCGGTGAAGGCTATATCCGCTTTGCGCTGACCGTCCCTGCTGCGCGCATGAAAGAAGCGGTTGAGAGGATAGGGAAAGTTTTGTAATCAGCAGTGTCAATTGTCCATATCGGCATCGGTTCCAATCTCGGCAACAGGCAGGAAAACTGTCTTGAGGCGATCAGACTGCTTGAGCAGCACGGTCTATCTGTTGTAAAGCGCTCCTCCATGATCGAGACAGCTCCCTGGGGAGTAACGGACCAGCCATATTTTATTAACCTGGCAATAGAGGCAGAGACAGACCTCAGTCCTGAAGAGCTCCTCCTTCTCCTGAAAAGCATTGAAGATGCCATGGGCAGAGAGAAGACTGCGCACTGGGGGCCGAGGGTAATTGATCTTGATATCCTTTTTTATGACAACAGGATCATTGACTCAGCCGATCTGAAAATACCTCATCCGCACCTGCATGAAAGAGATTTTGTGCTGATACCTCTCTTGGAGATTGCACCTGAAAAAAGCCATCCTGTTCTGAAAATGAAGATCAGGGAACTGAAGTCGCAGAGAGAAAAATAAGCCGTAAATAGAAAAATCCCGGTATTTATTCTATAATAATGCCTCTTATTCACCATTAAAAAACAATCTTAAGGAGGAAGTATGATAAAAGTCTATTACGATAAAGATGCGAATCTGGGAGTACTGAAGAAAAAGAAGATCGTGATCATGGGATATGGCAGCCAGGGACACGCTCATGCCAACAACCTGAAGGAAAGTGGTATGGATGTGACCATCGGTGTGAGGAAGGGCTCCAGCTGGGACAAGGCAAAGGCAGCGGGGTTTAAGGTCCTGACCCCTGCAGATGCAGCCAAGATCGCCGACGTGATCATGATCCTGCTTCCCGACGAATATCAGGCAGACATTTATAATTGCGAGATTGCTCCAAATATGAAGAAGGGCGTGTACCTTGCCTTTGCTCATGGGTTTAATATCCACTTTGGCCAGATCGTGCCGCCCGCGCATGTGAATGTGTTTATGGCAGCACCGAAGGGGCCGGGCCATCTGGTAAGGGCTGAATATACCAGGGGAAGCGGTGTCCCCTGCCTGATCGCTATACATCAGGACCCTTCCAAGAATACCAAGGCTATTGCCCTTGCATATGCGTCGGCAAACGGTGGCGGCAGGGCCGGCATCATCGAAACAACCTTCAAGGAAGAGACAGAGACCGATCTTTTCGGCGAACAGGCAGTGCTCTGCGGCGGTGTCACCTCTCTCATCCAGGCAGGTTTTGAGACCTTGGTTGAAGCAGGTTATGCGCCTGAAATGGCATATTTTGAGTGTCTGCACGAAGTAAAGCTTATTGTTGATCTTATCTACGAGGGCGGCATATCCAATATGCGGTACTCGATCAGCAACACAGCCCAGTATGGCGACCTTACCCGCGGACCGAGAGTGGTTAATGAGGAAACAAAGAAAGAGATGAAGAAGATCCTTGGTGAAATCCAGGATGGCGTCTTCGCAAAGGAATGGATGCTTGAATGCAAGGCGAACAAGCCCACCTTTAATGCACTGACCCGGAAGGGCGAACAGCACCAGATCGAAGAGGTCGGAGGCAAGCTCCGGGCCATGATGCCCTGGCTCAAAAAGGGCAAGCTGGTCGACAAGTCAAAGGCATAACACAGGTTTAGGTCAAGGCCAAGTATGAGGAAGTAATTCCTCATACTTGGCCTCAGCCTTTAAATGAAATGAAATTCGCTCCCGAAGGCTATCCGTTCATTATCTTCTTTGCAGCCCTGTCCGGGATTTTGCTCTGGACAGGTGGGCCTGGTTTTGCTTTAATCCCGCTTCTGCTGACAGCGTTCATGTTCTATTTTTTCAGAGATCCCGAGCGGGCAGTGCCTGAAGGAAGAAATATTTTTGTGGCACCTGCTGACGGGAAGATCCTTGTCATAAAGGATATGCTCGAAACTGAGCATCTTCATAAAGACGTAAAACAGGTAAGCATATTCATGTCTCCTTTTAATGTGCACGTGAACCGTGTTCCCTGTGACGGCACGATAAAGAGCGTCCAGCATGTGAAGGGGAAATTCCTGGCTGCGTATAAGGACGAGGCCTCAATACAGAACGAGCATATTGACATGGTGTTTGAAACGCGATATGGCGACCTCCTGCTGAGACAGGTTGCCGGTTTTGTTGCCCGCAGGGCAGTCTGCAGGAAAAGCGAAGGAGATGTCCTCCATTGCGGCGAACGCTATGGACTGATCAAGTTCAGTTCGAGAGTCGATATCTATCTTCCCAGGGAAGCGGTGATAAAGATCAGGCTGGGTGATATGGTCAGGGCTGGAGAAACAGTGCTTGGCGAGATAGCAGGGGGGTAGCGGCTATGGAAGCAGATTACAAACAGTATGGCGAAAAGCAGCCGAAGAAGGGGGTTTACCTCCTTCCGAACACCTTGACGCTCTGCGGCATGTTCTGCGGTTTTTATGCCATCATGTCTGCCATAAATGGCAACTTTCTCCATGCTGCCTGGGCAATACTGCTTGCGAATATCTTTGACGGTCTTGACGGCTGGATTGCCCGGCTGACAAATACAACTACCAGATTTGGTGTCGAATTGGACTCTTTGTCTGATCTCGTTGCCTTTGGTGTGGCACCTTCCGTCATGATATATAAATGGTCGCTGGTGCCTTTTGGCCGACTTGGCTGGGCAGCAGCCTTCCTGTTCGTTGCCTGCGGCGCGCTCAGGCTTGCGCGGTTCAATGTTCAGACCGGATCTTCAGGGTCCAAGGCATTTAAGGGCATGCCGATCCCCGGAGCAGCGTCCATACTCGCTTCGGTTGTCATATTCTATTACGAATACTGGGACGGGATACCAGGGAAGAGCGTTCTGTACCCGGCTCTCACAATCGCCCTGGCGCTCCTGATGGTCAGTACTCTCAGGTTCCATGGGGTGAAAGAGGTCGATTTCAGGGAAAAGAAGCCATTCTGGATGCTCATTGTCTTTGTTCTCATTCTCTTTGTGATGCTCATTCATCCGTCAAAGGCCATATTCATTTTTGCGATGGCGTATCTCTTTTGGGGTATAATTGAAAATATAGTTCTTTTTATGAAAAGGCGGCGCCAGGATCATGAACAGCCGCCGGGAGCAACAGGGGTGCAATTATGAGAATTATCAAGATTTTTGACACAACATTACGTGATGGAGAGCAGTCACCCGGCTGTTCGATGAACGTCGACGAAAAGATTTCTATGGCAAAACAGCTCGTTAAACTCGGCGTGGATGTCATTGAGGCCGGCTTTCCTATAGCCTCGCCCGGTGACTTCGCCGCAGTCAAGCGTATTGCCAACGAAGTGCAGGGCACGATCATTGCCGGGCTTGCCCGGGCAAAAGAGGAAGATATCAGGAGGGCTTGGGAAGCAGTCAAAGATGCGCCCAAGCATCGTATCCATACGTTTCATTCCACCTCTGATATCCACCTTAAATATCAGTTCCGGGTGAGCCGTGAAGAGGCGCTTAAACGTTCTGTTGCCATGGTCAGGCTGGCTCGGAGTTTGGCAGAGGATATTGAGTTTTCTCCCATGGATGCAACGCGCACAGAACTTCCATATCTTATCGAAGTGGTCCAGGCAGTGATCGAAGCCGGGGCATCAACAGTGAATATTCCGGATACGGTCGGATATACCACGCCCACAGAGTTCGGCGCCATGATCAGGGCGATCAAAGAGACGATCGGCAACACTGCTGTCATAGCCGTGCATTGCCACAATGACCTTGGCCTTGCTGTTGCCAATTCGCTTGCAGCTATCCGCAGCGGCGCAGGGCAGGTTGAATGCACGATCAACGGTATAGGCGAGCGTGCAGGGAACTGCTCCATGGAAGAGGTTGTGATGAACCTCGCTACAAGGAAGGACTTCTATAAAGCGACTACGAATATCAATACAAAAGAGATTATCCGGACGAGCAGACTCCTGACCAGGATCACCGGCATGCACGTTCAGCCGAACAAGGCGATTGTGGGGGCCAATGCCTTTGCCCATGAGTCGGGCATACACCAGGATGGTCTGCTCAAGGAAAAGATGACCTATGAGATCATGAGGCCCGAGGATATCGGCCTGAAACAGACAGAACTGATCCTGGGTAAGCATTCCGGGAGGCACGCCTTCAAGAGCCGCCTTCAGGAACTCGGTTATGACCTGGCGCCTGAAGAGATTGAGAGTGCTTTTGTGAAGTTCAAGCATCTTGCTGACCAGAAGAAGGAGATCTTTGACGAGGACATAGAAACGCTCGTGACTGAGGAGTTTTCGAGGATTCCTGTCGTGTTCAGGCTGATGGACCTGAAAGTAGCGAGCGGCATGGGCGTGGTACCGAAGTCTACGGTAAAGATGAAGATCAGGGGCAGGTCTGTCCAGAAGACGGCCAAAGGCGATGGTCCGGTAGATGCGACGTACAAGGCGATCGCCGGCATGACCAGGACAAAGAGCAACCTCCTGAAATTCGAAGTAAAGGGAATCACCGGCGGCACTGACGCTTTGGGTGAGGTTGTTGTTACCCTTGAAGAGAACGGGAAGAATGCGCGGGGCCAGGGTGCTGACACGGACATTATCGTTGCAGCTGCAAAGGCGTACATCAACGCCCTGAACAAGATCGCCTCACGAAAAAAATAAGTTTTTTTCTGACTTCTGTACCGTAACGTTTCGCTTATTACTGCAAACTGAAATTGCTTTTACCTGCAGACTCGCTGCAGGATTCTTTATTGGAGGACTGCATGTTAAAACCGCTCAATATCGATGACCTCTATCAGTGCTGTGATCCTTCTGTTTTTGCATTCAATACCACAGACGAACTTCCCGAGGCGATTGAGACGATCGGCCAGGAACGGGCGCTGCAGGCGATCGACTTCGGCCTGAACCTTGAAAACAGCGGGTTTAACATCTTTATGCTTGGCGAAAACGGCACGGGCAAGATGACCACTATCAAGGCCTTTCTCAGTAAAAAGGCTGCCGGTGAACCTGTGCCTCTTGACTGGTGCTATGTCTATAACTTTAAGGATACTGATGTCCCCCTTGCCATCTCTCTTGAGCCCGGCATGGCTTCCCTGTTTCATAAAGACATGGATGAGCTGGTTAAAACGCTGCGGGTCGAAATCCCGAAGATATTTGAATCCAAGGAATATGAAAAGCAGCGAAACCAGACCATCGAGGCGTTTCAGCAAAAACAGAAAGAATATTTCTCGGCGCTGGATGAAGACGCAAAGGCAAAGGGTTTTGCAATCCGCAAGAGCGTGAGCGGCCTTATGATCGTTCCGATTAAAAAGAGCGGGGAACCTCTGACTGAAGAGGAATATGAGGCCCTTGACGACTCGATAAAGGCAAAGATCGACGAGATCGGCAAGACCCTTCAGGAAAAACTGAATGATGTTGTGCGCGAGGTGCGGGACGCCGAGAAGGGCCTCAAGGTCCTTCTTGCACAACTTGAACGTGAGGCAGCGCTTTCAGTCATAGGTCATCTGACCGATGACCTGAAACAGAAATACCGGTCCCATGAGAAGATATTCACCTATCTGTCTGAGATGACCGAGGATATTCTGGAGCATCTCGATGATTTCAAAGGTCAGGAAGAGCAGGCGCCGCCCCTTCCGTTTATGCGTATGCAGAAGAACGAACCGACCTTTACCCGCTATGCAGTAAACGTCCTGGTCAACCATAAGGAGACTACAGGCGCGCCCTGTATCTATGAAAGCAATCCGACCTATTTCAACCTCCTGGGCAGACTTGAATACAAGTTCCAGTACGGTGTTGCCTCAACAGACTTCTCGATGATCAAGGCCGGCTCTCTGCATAAGGCGAACGGCGGGTACATCGTGATCAATGCCCTTGACCTGCTCCGCAACATGTTCTCCTATGATGCTTTGAAGCGGGCGATTCGCAATGGTGAGGTGCGCATTGAAGACATCTGGGAACAGTACCGGATGATCTCAACCACAACGCTGCGGCCTGAGGCAATCCCGCTCAAGGTCAAGGTCATTCTTGTCGGAACGCCTTATCTCTATTATCTGCTGCATAACGTTGATGACGAATATCGGGAACTGTTCAAGGTAAAGGCAGACTTTGACAGCAGGATGAACAGCAGTACAGAGACGATTCAGAAATATGCTGCCTTTGTTGCAAGCACATCAAAAAAGGAAAAGACTCTGCCATTTGACAGGTCTGGCGTTGCCAAGGTTGTTGAATACGGGGCCCGTCTTGCAGGCCATCAGAAAAAACTGTCATCCCAGTTCAGCGAGGTGACTGACCTTATCAGGGAATCGAACTACTGGGCAAAGAAGGCAGGGAGTCCTGTAGTCCAGGACGCTCATGTTGAGAAGGCACTGCAGGAAAAGGTGTACAGGAACAGCAGGATCGAGGACCGCATCCAGGAAATGATTGTCGAGGGGTCGATCATCGTAGATACGGCAGGGGAAAAGGTCGGTCAGATCAATGGGCTTGCTGTCCTGGATATGGGCGACTATATGTTCGGCAAACCTTCAAGGATTACGGCAAAGACTTTTACGGGCAAGGCCGGTGTCGTCAATATTGAGCGCGAGACCAAGATGAGCGGCAAGATCCATGAAAAGGCGATCCTGATCATCAGCAACTATATCCACAGCACGTTTGCCGGGAAGAAGCCGATCAGTTTTTCTGCCTCCATCACCTTTGAACAGCTTTATGAAATGGTCGAGGGTGACAGTGCATCGTGTGCCGAGCTGTATGTCATCCTGAGCAGCCTGGCGGGTGTTCCGCTGAAACAGAACCTTGCGATTACCGGCTCCATGGACCAGCATGGCGATGTGCAGCCCATCGGAGGGGTGAATGAGAAGATCGAGGGCTTCTTCGACCTCTGCAAGGTGCGCGGCCTTGACGGAACGCACGGTGTCGTCATACCGCGGAAAAATATGCATAACCTCATGCTTAAGAAAGAGGTCGTTGATGCCGTAAAGGAAGGCAAGTTCAGCATCTATGCGATCAGCAGGGTGGAGGAAGGGCTTGAGCTCTTCACCGGCATGACGACGGGTGCGCTACAAGATGATGGGACCTGGCCTGAGGGAACGCTCAGCAATCTGGTCATGAAGCGGTTCGAAGAGATCACGCTGGCGTACAAGGAGAAGGATAAGAAGGACGACCAGAAAGAGAAGGACAAAGAAGACAACGATAAATGAAGCGGCTTCGTCAATTTGTCCCTTTCGCATTATTGGTGTTTGTGACGTTTCCTTTTGCTCTTCTGCCATACAGGCTTTCTCTCAAGCTCGGAGATTTTCTCGGCATGCTAATCTATCTCCTTTGGGGGAGCCGGAGAGCGATTGCGCTCGATAACCTTCGGGGTGCTGTTGAGCGGGGAGCCATAACCCTCGGCGAAGATCCTCACACCGTGATCCGCAGAAACTTCAGAAACCTCGGCAAATTCATCATCGAAGTGAACAAGATCTATCACGGGTTTGCTGCACCCATATTCAGCGCCGTTGAATTGACTGGCGCTGAGCACTTCAGAAAGGCTCAGCAAAAAGGGAAGGGCGTGCTGCTTATTACCGGCCATTGCGGCAACTGGGAGTTGATGGCTGTATATCTGTCCATGACCGTTGACAGGGCAAGTATCGTAGTCAGAAAACAGAACAATGAATATCTCAACAGGTTTATAGAAAGAACACGGGGGAAATACGGAAATCGGATAATTTATAAGAAGGGCGCTCTTAAGCAGATCCTCACGTCACTGAGGAAGAAAGAGACCGTGGCCCTGCTCATGGATCAGAGCGTTACAAGACCTGAAAGCATAATAATTCATTTCCTCGGAAAGAATGCCTATACCCTGAAAGCTCCTGCGGTTATTGCACGCAAAACCGGAGCTGCGGTTGTTCCTCTCTTCATACGAAGAACAGAGAACGGACATATAATTGAGATCCAGGAGGAGATCCCCCAGGATGCATCCGAAGACAATGACACGGCTCTTCTACAAAATACGATCAACTTTTCGAAACCGATTGAGGAGTATATAAAGAAATATCCTTCGGACTGGCTCTGGATCCACAGGAGGTGGAAGAGGATCAAGGATTAACTGCTTCGACACCTGATGTCAGTGCCCTGCTGATCGTAGCCGTGAAAAAATGCATGGGCAGGGCAGCCTCCTGTGCAGGAGGAATGCTTCAGGCAGGTCTGACTGCTGCAGCGGTTTTCCCCGGATATCCTAAAGTAATTGAGTTTTGAGCTTGACCATATTGCTGAAAAGGGGTCAGTAAAGATATTACCGAGCCTGAACTCAGGGGCATGCTGAAACAGGTTGCAGGGATAGACAGAGCCATCCGGCATGACTGAGAGTTTCCTCACCCCGCCTGCGCAGCGTATTCCTTTTGGCAGTGTCTGCTTTTCAAAACATGAGGCGTTTACCCTGTTGATCTGAAGTGACGTGTTCGCCGATCTGACCGCGTAAAAGAAGTCCAGGAAATCCGGGTAACTGACCACTGATTGCCGGCTGCCGTATGCCTTTGAGAGCAGGTCCATATGGATCAGGTAATAGCGCTTAACTCCCATTTCTCTCAGCAGGTGCACAATGGACTGCACGTCCTGCATGGTTGCAACGGTTACCACGGTTTTTACGATCGGATTCAAGCCCATCGAAACAAGTGAACTGATACTCGACAGAGCCTTTGCGAAATTATCCGCATTGGTAATGCGGTTATGCGCCTGGGCAGCGCTGCCCTCAAGAGAAATACCGATATTTATCTGCGCAGGGCTTAATCCCCTGAACTTTTCCATGACCGCTGGAAAGCTGCCATTCGTGCTGATATTCACCATAATCCCCTCTTTGGTTGCAGTATGGAGGAATGACGGCATCCACGGCAGCAGGAACGGTTCGCCCCCCATAATGTCAAGGTCAGGGATGCCGAGTTTGAGCATGATATCGAGCAGGTTCAGTGCATTTTCATGCGTAAGGTCTCTCAGGCTTTCCGAGGATGCATTAAAGCAGAAAGCACAGTCCTGGTTGCAGCGGGTTGTGGGATAAAGCTGGATAAACTGTGGCAGAGGGAAGGGTTTCATGCCTTCCCTCTTGCCGGCATGGTAATTCTAAAATTTGGTGTGATACTCTTTTACCTTTTGAGCAAAGGCCTTGCCGAACTCATAGCATGCCACGTCGTCTTTTGCTGAAGGACGGTACTGAACCTGGACGCCGGGCTCGAAGCTTTCAAGTCCCATGCGCTTGAATTCCTCATACGCGTCTTTCACTGCACCGCCTCCCCAGCCGAAGCTGCCGAATGCGCCGGTGATCCGGTTTTTCGGCCTCAGCCCCCGCAGATGCGTAAGGAACTCGGCCACTGAGGGAAACATGATGTTGTTCAGCGTCGGGGTGCCGATGAGGCAGCCACGGGATTTCCAGAATTCCTTGATCGCTATGCTCATTGGCGTTGCCCTGAGCTTGATGATCTTGCAGTCAACCCCTTCATCCTGGATGCCCTGCATGAGCGGAAAGGTCATATGCTCGGTGCTGTGCCACATCGTGTCATAGACAATGGCAACCCTGAGCGCTGCCTTGCCGTTAGCCATGTTCAGGTAATCCTGGATGACCTTCTGGGGAGCCCCGCGCCAGATGACGCCGTGATCAGGTGCGATCATATCGAAATCGAGTCCCAGTTTCTGGACTTCTGCGATCTTGTTCTTGATAAGGTTGCCAAACGGCATCAGGATGTTTGCATAGTAATCGACGACTGCCTCATCGAGATCCGAGTGAGAGGCGCACTCTACAAACTCGTCGTCAAAACGGGCGGCAGTAGCAAGGTGCTGGCCGAAGGCGTCCTGTGAGAGCAGAAGCTTTGCCTCCTTGATATAGCTCATCATGGAGTCGGGCCAATGAAGCATCGGTGTTTCAAGGAACATGACCGTATATTTGCCTGTGCTCAGCGAGTCCCCTGTCCTGACGATCGTAAAGCGCCACTTTGACGTATCAAAATGACGGTCAAGGCCTTTCTTGCCTTTGTCCGTGATATAGATCATCGCCTCCGGGCAGTAATCCATGATCTTGTCGATACTGCTGACATGGTCCGGTTCGATGTGGTTGATCACCACGTTCTTTATCTGCGCCGGATCGCAAATGCTCATGATATTGTCGATCGTGATCTCGGAGAAATCGTGCTTTACCGTGTCGATAAGGGTTATGTCCCGGTCGAGGATCAGATAGTTGTTGTAGGTCGTGCCATTGGGAGTAATATAACCGTGAAAATCACGGACCCCCCAGTCGATGGCTCCTACCCAATAGATGTCAGGTTTTATTTGTACTGCTTTCATGTCGCCTCCTTAAGGGATGGGTTTTGGGGTTCGAGGGGCCAAAGGGACCGGGGATAGAGTCTGAGAGTCCCATGCACAGTTCAGGGCAGTCGTTGAACCCCTGAACTCTTAAACCCTGTCCCGTTATTATCCTTCCACTATCCCTCTTTCTTCATACATGTACCATTGCCCCGTGTTGTCAAGGAATTCATAGGTTTCATTAAGAATAGAAAAATGGTCGTTTTCTTCGACAACGAGCCGCTCAAAGAGTTCTTTCTCTTTCTGCGAAGGGGCATTTGCCGCAGCCTTCCCGTAAAAGTGAAAACCTTCAGTTTCCATCTGGAGGGCGATCTTTATTGCCTCCATCTCGCTGGGGAGCGCCTCGACCCGTTCCATCATCTGGTCCTTGAGATTACTGAACACAGTTTTTATTGTCTCTTTCGGCCTGAAGAATATTTCCTGAATATCCAAGCCGTTAAAGAGACACTGAAGCATTGCGAGATGCCTCTTCTCGTCCTTCACAAATCCCCTAAGCATCTCCTTGCCAAACGGGTGTGATGCCTTATCTGCGGCCTCTTCGTAAAATGCGATGGCATCGGTCTCCATCTTGATCGCTGTTGCGACGGCATCTGATATCATGTCTTTCCTCCAATGCTATAGTTTAGAAGTATACAAACATTATATCAAAAGAGGAGGGGATCAATAAACTGCCGGTGCGAGGGCTTCAAAATCTGTTTTGTTTTCTCCTAAAGATGATATGATTGAAAAATATATGAAAGGTAGCCATGTCAGCCAGTCATAGCGAATGTGTGCCAGCGGGAACGTACTCCATCAGGAGTGATCAAAAGGGCAGTCTTAAGGCATACCTGGGGACCTGCGTCGGCGTTGTGCTCCTTGACCGCATTTCCCATGTCGGAGGATTGATGCATTTACTTCTGCCTGAGCCTCCTTCCCCTGATAATCCCTGGCAGCCTGAATCATACGCCTCCACAGGTCTTCCGATTTTTATTGAAGCTCTCGCTGCCGCTGGTGCTCAAATAGATCGGTTGGAGGCCTTTGTGGCAGGCGGCGCATTGACCGGAAGATTATCGGAAACGGACCTGTTTCTTGACATTGGGGGCAGGACCACTGATGTTGTCATGGATGTCCTGAGGCGCTATGGCATTGCTGTCAAGAGATCGGAAACCGGTGGTCTTTTTAATATGGTTATTGAGGTGGCTTTTGCTGTTGGCGACTGCAGCATTGAACCAATGGTAGCAGCGCCTGCTGCATCGGACAGCAATGCAAAAAAGCCTTCGAGGGAAGAAATCATACAGGCGGCCGCGCGCATAAGGGCTGTCCCTCAGGTTGCTCTCAAGATAATAAGGATGATCAGTGATGATTATCACAGCATGATTGATATCGCTGCCGAAGTACGACAGGATCAGGTTATTTCTGCGAGGGTGCTCAGTCTTGCCAATTCAGCCATGATCGGGTGGAACGATACCATAGATTCTGTTGATGAAGCGCTTATGGTCTTAGGGGAAAAAGCTATACTCAGACTGGTGGTATCAGCATCCATGGAGCTTTTTTTCCCCGAATCAGAACGCGGATATTCGCAGTGTAAGGGCAGACTTTTTCATCATGCAATCGGGGTCGGCCTGGTGGCAGAGCAGTTGGCGCGGGTCACCGGAAAGTCGGACCCTGGCGTTGCATATACGGCAGGACTGCTGCATGACATCGGCAAGGTAGTGCTCGATCATTTTGTTGCGGAGAATATCCCGCTTTTCTACCGATTGACCCGGAGCGGCACAGTCGGCCTTGAAAGGGCCGAAACAGAGATTCTCGGCATTGGCCATTCTGAGGCAGGCAGCATGCTGACGTCGTTGTGGCACCTTCCCGGGAACCTGATTGAGGCGATAAGCTATCATCATACACCTGAGAAAGCCCCTTCAGAACATAAGCTTGCGAGCATTGTCTGCCTTGCCGACTTCCTTGTGTCCCGGTTCTGGGTAAACAGGGAAATGGAACACCACGGAACTTTTGAGATTACCGCGCTGCTCGATTTACTTGAACTGTCCCCGGACCAGATACCTGCGATTGTCGACAGCATTGCATGGCATGCTCTGAGTGGTGATTTAAATATTCGTCATGAGGATTTTTGAAGCCCGTTTATCTGCATAAACACTCTGCAGAAAACGGTTGCGCAATGTCCTTCTGGGCGGTAAAATAGCGCTACATTTATTCAGAAGGGAGGTGAAGAGGGAATGAAGATTGCAAAGATCATGATGCTTTCTATGGTTGTGCTGGGATTGGTCTTTACGTTTGCTTTTGCAGCAGGCGATGCAGCAAAGGGCAAGGCACTGTTTAATGACAAGAAATTTGCCGGCGGTTCAAAGGCCTGCAATGATTGTCATGCAGGCGGCAAGGGCGTTGAAAAGGCCGGCGACAAAAAAGAGTTCAAGATCATGGGCAAGACCCAGAAAAGCCTTGAAGAGGCTGTCAATGCCTGCATTGAGGGCGGCAACAAGGGCAAGGCTATTGATGCCAAGTCTGCTCAGATGCAGGACATGGTTGCGTACATCAAGTCCTTGAAGGCAGCTGAGAAACCGGCTGAAAAGGCTCCGGCCAAGAAGGCTACTGGCGGTTACTAATAGAAACTGCAGGTAAAGGAAGAGGCCGGAAAACAGGCTGGTTTCATGTCTGCATCCTTCCCCTTCCTTTACCTGTTTTATTTCATGAAGGAGATGTATGCCATTTTTTCTCTTGAAATCTCTGCTCTCTCTGGTCATCCTCGCTTCTGCGCTCGTCGGTATTTATACGGCCTTTGAGGTCTTCGGCAGGGTTGATCAGAAGTCCAACCGGGACAATCTGAGAAAAATTCATAGGGCAAATGGCATTCTCTTTCTTGTCCTTTGCCTCGGCCTGACCTATCTCTGCTTCGGTTTTCTGGTGAGGACAAAGGCCGAGCCCAATGTCAGGGTGATGTTCCATTCACTGCTTGCCATTTCCGTGCTGCTTATTCTCTCTTTCAAGGTTCTTGCTACCAATATATACCGGCAGTTCTATGCAAGGCTTCAGACCGCAGGTCTTATTCTGGCATTCGTCAGTTTCTGCATGATCGCCACGTCGGCCGGATATTACCTTTCGGCAACCAAGTTCGGGAAAGAGATCCCGGCTGTTGGATCATCTGAACAGAAAAAGGCCGTTGGTGAAGAACGTGCAGGAATGATCGCCAGGATTGATCCTGAAAGCATCAGGAAGGGAAAAGAACTGTATGAAGACAAGTGCACCTTCTGTCATGATCCTCTCAGCAACGAGACCCTGACCGGCCCCGGTCATAAAGGCATCCTCAAAAATCCTCGGCTTCCTGTGAGCGGAAAACCTGCCATACCCGACAATATCGCTGCGCAGCTCAGAAGCCCGTTTAAGGACATGCCGTCATTTTCCTACCTGCCTGAAGAAGATCTGCTGAACATCATCTCTTTTCTCAATACCCTCTAAACAGCTAAAACGCAAGAATCGGCCATATCGTGCCAGGTCGAGAAGCGATCAACATTGACTCGTGCCTCGGCAACTGGAATGGCCTAAAGTCGTTAGCAAATGCTGCCTAACTAAATTATTCTGGTTAGGCGGGGTGAACTGAGGGAGCAGAGCGACTCTTTCTGGCTGCCTGCTCCTGCCGTTACTTCAACGCCTGCTTTCCTCATCGATGAAGTGGTTGCCTATCCTCTCTCTGCTCCCCTCCTTACCGAGGAGGGGGCAGGGGAGGTTATGGTAAATATTCTTTGATCCGCAGAACAACCCCTTCAATATTTCCTCTGACTTCAGCATTTGTAAATCGCAAAAAGCTGATACTGTATGATTCTATGATCTCCTGCCTCTCCCTGTCGTATTCTTCGGCGCCCACTGTAAAGTGGGAGTCTCCGTCAATCTCAATCGCAAGTTTCAGTTGAGGACAATAGAAATCCATTACAAACCTGTCGACACTATATTGTCTTCTGAACTTATGACCGTTCAATCCCTTGCCTCGCAGTTTTGACCATAAGAGTATTTCAGCGTCAGGCATATTATTTCTCAAGGCCCGACGCTTATCTGTTTCGGATACCCTATTAAAGACTTTTGTCATCGCTCGTAACCCCACCTGACCTCCCCTTGGTAAGGGGAGGGACTAATACCATGCACCGACAAGCAACTTGCAGCCATTTACTGACCACTTGTTCCCAATTACGGTCTTCTAATATCTCATCCTCACCCGGTAGGTGAGCTTCACTTCCTTGTCTTTTGGCACAGGGATATTGAACTCGGCTGTAAAGGCTGCAGCCTTCGTATATTCATGGGATGAGCTGAGCATGGTCCAGTCGCCGGGTATCGGTTCGATCACCTTCACAACGATATCCTCCTTCTTATGGTTCCTGAGGGATATTTCGAAGCTTGCCTCATACGTATCTGAGGCGATCTTCTTCCAGTCCATCTGCTTGCGGGTTCCGACAACGTCAAAGGCATTGCCCAATTTGATGCGGACCTTCTCATCCTTTGGCGTATGATCGATCGAGTCTTCTCCCACAAACTGCAGGCTGCCCTTAGAGTCGTGCTTGTAGACCCTGACCGTGCCCTTCGGAAGGGGCATGCCGAGGTTATGCTCTTTTCTGTTCTGTATCTCGACATAGACATTCACCTTCTGGTTTGTGATCGGGTCGCCGTATCTGGAGGTGTAATAATAGTTTGCACCACGGAACACGAGCTCTTTTTTGACCGGTATCGAATCAGCGCTTACCAGGCTGATCTGCTTGGTCTGGTTGTCCTTTATGGTCGAAGGACGTTCAAGGGTATAGATGTGGTACTCGAAAAACTCTTCTTCTTTAAACTGTTTTGCCGGTGCAGCTGCCATTTCTGCCACGCGACCAAGCTTTTGCCTGTATTCAACTTCGTCTTTCACCCTGTTGACATCGCCGGCAACAAGCTTCAGCTTTGCATCCCGGTATGTTGTCCCGCTTTTATTATCGATCGTAACCCAGCCTGAAAGATCTGCCTTATCGTCTTTTGCGTTGAGCGTTACGACATAATCTGCCCGCCAGGTGATGCCGTTAGTGAGATACGATGCCTCGACCTTCTGCATGGATGCAAGGCTGTTTTCGAGCAGCCATACCAGGGTAGGTTTTGAGATCAGATTCTCCGGCACGCCCGGAAAAATGATCCGTCCCGGGTGGCCAAAGGTTATCTCATTGTTAATTTTGAAGATAGGGCCGCCGTTGTTCGAAAGCAGGGTGGCTGTTATCAGCTCTTCCCGCTCAGAGTAAGGGTTCTTCTGGTAGAGCTTCACCTCTTTGCCTACGTATTTATCCAACAGTCTCTGGGGATTCAGAAGGTCATACTCGTAATTCTGTTCAAGCACGCCGAGGCTGGCGCTGTTTATAAGGGACTTTATATGCACGCTTGTCGGGATGATCTGCGATGCAACGTCCATGAACTTCAGTTCACTGCTGCCTTTCGGGATCTTCAGCTGCCTTGTGTCTTTCACGAGGCCGAGGTTGACGTTGTAGATCGTTATGGCAATGCCTGTCTGGTCTTCTAATCCGGACGAAAGCCCTGGAAGCTTCGCAGGTTCCCTTTCTTCTGATGCCTTGGCGCTAACGAAACAGAACAGACTGATTACAATCAAAATAAATGTCTTCTTCATGATGCTCCTCCTCTGTCAAAATTTTGCGGTCTTGCTGCTTTAGACATGGGAGCATATGAAAAAGTTCCCGAATATGTCCATTGTATCATGTATATGTCCGGCAGACTAAGAGAGAAAGAAGAGTGAGGTAACCATTCAGTGAAGCGGGGAAGAATCATAACCCCTCCTCGCATCCCCTTATCTTCTCCAACAGTAGGTGCCTTAGGCAGGGGAGGAGAACATTCCACTATAATAATAGCTCATTTCATTGTGTCGCAGATGGGAGCGAACTGCTCCAGGTCGACAACCGTGGCCCCGGCAAACTGCACATCCAGTATTTCCGGTGGTTCCTCGGCAGATATTAGAAAGCCCACAAGCATCTGGCCGCGCCCAGGCCTCTCCTCAATCTTGACGATGTAGCGGAACCCGCCTCTTTGCTTTGCCAGATCGCGGAGACTGCATACTATAAAAAAAGAAGAACCTACGGATGAGCCGATGGCCTTGACCTTTATATCCAGCACCGAGGTTCTTGGACGCCGGTCAATCTCCGTAATGACAATATCCATCTTCGAGTTGCTTAAGCGTTTGGAATCGGATTGGAAATTGCCTGCAGCACAAGGAGGCGAAAGGGTGAACAAGACCAGAATGGCCAAAAAGTTCAGTGCAAAAGACTTCATAGTAGTTTCTCTTGACCGGGGGTTTCCTTCCATTCGGCTATGCCTCGTTCTTACGCGCCAGAAAAAACGCAATGACAATTCCTTCAATCAGGGAACCCAGCATCAAAATAATGAGTTCGAGAACATTCAGAAGCAGCGGCTCACCAAGCAGCGTGTTATAGATAAACCATTCCTGAAACAACCAGTACATCAACCAAATCGTTAGCCCCCAGAAAAGTCCTTTTTTCATCCATGTCTTTCCGGGTATCGAGGGCATAAGAACGTTGAAAAGCCATGCGTGGATCATACTCAATATAACAAGGCCAGCGACCGAGACCGGTATGTTTCGTTTCTGGGTGATCTCTATAAAGAGCTGACTTTGCCATTCGGGGTTGTAGAGTATCGACTGGATTGGAGGGCTGGAAAATAAGGCACCCATTACCCCGTTACCAATAAAGCCGCCAACCATACCAGCGATCAAAATCTTCACTACGCCGTTTTTCGTCATTTCTTCCCCCTTTTCGTGGTTTGTAATTTGCTCACAAACTCTACAGAGGTGCGAAAGATGTTTATATCCTTCCGGTAGTCCTCCGGCCTCAGACGATTAATCTGAATCCACTCTTTTATTTTCGGCTTGCCGAGAGGTTGGAAGGGAACAGCTCGCACCCGACGACCGAGCTAAACGGCGCGCAGTTTTCTCGCGCGTCCGGTTGAGTGTTTTGAGTACGCCCGGCATGGGCGTGAACTTATGGGGTGCAAGTCCCCTATACGAGAACCGAAAGGTATTCATGATTAAGAATACTATCAAAAGTATGAGCCGAAGGCAATGGCGTCTCCGTGAGGAGGGGTCAGAAGCCAACAGTAGGGGCTTTAAGCCGAAGCCGGAGTGCGAAAGTGCGAGACGACGAACAGAAACCGCATAGAAGGCTTAGCTCTTGGGTGAGTTGGCACAACACAACGAAACCCGCAGGTTCATGGGGCAGGGTAAATGCGGCGTT
>JACRHC010000079.1 GCA_016217675.1 Nitrospirota bacterium | reverse complement strand
GCTATCTGGTAGAGGCAGTATCCTCTGCAGTGGCAGCGAAGGAGACATCTGAGGCAGCAGCCAAGACCAATTAAGACAACAAAACAGAAGATTCAACACATTCACACACAAGAAAGAGGAGACCACTGGTCTCCTCTTTCTTGTGTGTGAATAGCGCAGCCCAACGCTGTATTTATTTATGATCCAAAATTATATCCAAATCATATGCAAGTGATTGTTTCTCTCCGACAAATAGCTTAAAATAAACAGCTATGACAGAAATGCAGAAGCTTATCGAGGAACTTACCAGAGAGCCCAAAATCGCATATTTTTCTATGGAAATAGGCGTGCATAACGACATTCCTACCTATAGCGGCGGACTTGGCGTTCTTGCAGGTGACACGATCCGTTCAGGCGCTGACCTCAAGCTGCCCATGGTTGCAGTCACACTCATGTCCAGAAAGGGCTACTTCACACAGGAAATAGACAGCGAAGGCAAGCAGATTGAACACGCCGCAGTATGGGATCCTGCAGACCATATGAAGCTTCTTCCCTACAGGGTTACGGTACAGATAGAAGGAAAAGATGTTCAGGTACAGGCCTGGCTTTATAATGTGAAGAGCCTGACCGGGGGCAGTATTCCTGTCTTTTTCCTTGATACAAATCTGCCTGCCAATACACCGGAAAACCGGGAGATAACCGCGCATCTTTACGGCGGCGACAAGGCATACAGACTGAAGCAGGAGATCGTTCTGGGTCTTGGCGGCGTGCGCATGCTCCATGAGATGGAATTCGATATCAAGAAATACCACATGAATGAAGGCCATGCGAGTTTTCTTCTCCTGGAGCTTCTGAACAGATTTAAAAAACCGATCGAAGATGTCTGGGACGAAAAACTTGTTTGGGACAAACGAAGTGTAAAGAACCTCTGTGTATTCACAACCCATACGCCTGTTGAGGCCGGCCATGACAAATTCCCCTATGACCTGGTGCTGAAGACAATGGGAGAGATCGTGCCTCTTTCATTGCTCCAGGACCTGGCTGGCAAGGACGGCCTTAACATGACACTGCTTGCCCTGAATCTCAGCCGTTACATCAACGGTGTGGCCAAGAAACATGGCGAAGTATCCAAAAGCATGTTCCCCGGCTATGAGATCTATGCGATCACAAACGGAGTCCACTCCTTTACCTGGACCTGCGACAGCTTCAAAAAGCTCTATGACGAATATTTGCCGGGATGGGCCAATGAGCCTGAGCTTTTTGTGAGAATCGGACGCATTCCGGACGAAAAATTGTGGAATGCACATGCTGAGGCAAAGCAGCATCTTATTACCTATGTCAGGGAGCAGACAGACGTTGAGCTCTCTCCCGATGTTTTGACCCTTGGTTTTGCACGGAGGGCAACTGCATACAAACGAGCAGACCTTCTTTTCAGGGACCTTGAACGCTTTGAAAAGATAGGTACAGGCAAGCTCCAGATCGTGTACGCAGGCAAGGCACATCCTCATGATATGCCTGGCAAACAGCTGATTCAGAACATCTTCAATTACAAGGAAAAGCTGAAGGACAAGATAAAGATCGTGTACCTGCAGAACTATAATATGGAGACCGCGCTGAAGATCGTCTCAGGTGTTGATGTATGGCTGAACACACCCCTGAGACCGCTTGAGGCCTCAGGAACAAGCGGCATGAAGGCCACCCATAATGGTGTGATGAACTTCAGCGTGCTTGACGGCTGGTGGATTGAAGGCCACATCGAAGGCTTTACCGGATGGTCAATAGGTCCTGCCCCTCAGGAACTTACTCCGGGAGCTGACGCCGATGCACGTGATGCTGAAGACCTCTATTACAAGCTTGAGCATCTGCTTATACCCCTCTATCGCAACGAACGTCACACCTGGGTCCGCATGATGCAGAATGCGATCGGCAAAAACGCCTACTACTTTAATTCACATCGCATGATGCGAAGGTATGTAACCGAAGCATACATCCGCTAATCCTAACGGCTTCGTAGAAAGTCCGTATGCTGCGTTGCGCTTCAAAACTCGTCACTACGACGTAATTCTCATTACCAAAAGCAGGTGCCTTAAGGACGCCTCATTCCTCATTTCTTGCGCGCCTTGCCTCCGGAACTTTTTACAAATCCTTTTTATTCTTCTTCCGGCTGCAGGTTGGACAGTTTTCGTGCTCAGACACAAAGCTTCCGCATTTACTGCACTGAACGAGCTCGATCGGTGTCTGCCAGCTGCAGTGACTGCATCTATCTTTACGATTCAGAGGATGTGAACAGTTAGGGCATATCTTTCCTGCAGCCCCAGCCTTTAAAGACGGCAGGATCAAGACGACAATGGTGAACAGGGGAAGGATAAAGCAGAGCAGAAACCAGAACAGAATACTTCTTCCTTTTCTTGCAGCGATAAAGCCCCCGGCAATGCCGGCGATCAGCTGAAGAATATACAGTCTTGCCATTATAGTCTTATCTGATTATGGAAGCTTTGCCAGTCAATGCTTAAGGGAGAAGGTTGCTCGCCCTGAGAGCTTTCAGGTCCCAGACAATATCTGTCTTGCCCTTTTGGTTTTTAAGAGCAAGGGAAAGGGTATTACTGTCAGGAGCCAGTGCAGTCCTCGGAAACGCACAGTAAAACATTACAGATACAGGCTCTTCTTTCCTATAGAAGGTTTTAATCCCCTTCACATGAATATGAGGCAGCGGCTTGACCGTATCTGCGCCAGCAGTCAGGGTAATCATGGAATAGGGGTCATCAGCCATTTCGCCCGTCAGTCCTTCCCTCGGAGCGCTGATACTGACCTTAAAATAAAGATGGTTCTGAAAATCAAAAAGGGATTTCTCGCCGGGCGTATCTGACTTGCGAATGAGGGATTCGGTCAGCAGCGTAACCTGCAACTTGAGGTCATCAGATGCAGAAGTTTTGGTGAGCATTGCAAACATGTCGTTGTACGTTAATTCTTTTTTCGGTTCTTCTCTGACTGCAGACTTCTGAGTGGGCAGGGCGATAAGGCCGGCATTAAACGCATAAAAGGAAAATCCGATGCCGAGAAGGAGAAGAAAGGCAAGAAAAGTATATGCAACTGAGCGCTTGCCCGAAGACGTTAGTTTGTCAACACGTACAGGAAGGGTTTCTTCTCGTTTCTCTATAACAGGTGTTAAAGCTTCCTGGCCGGCACCCTGAAAAGCCTGGAGTTTCAATCTGAGTTCAGAATTATCACGCAAACCCTGCTCAAGCTTAAGCCGCAGCTCAGCCACAGCCCTTCCATAGGTTGAAAGGTCGTCTTTAAGAGCCTTAACCTCTTCTTCTCTTGTCCGGTTGAGCGAGCTGATCTCAGCCTGCAACCCTGCAATAGTATTTGAAAGTCCGTTCTTCTCAGTGCTGAAGCGGCTAATATCACGCCTGCTTTCCTCCAGCTGTATCTGAAGGTGACGAACGGATGCGTACGATTTATCCAATTCCTCTTTCTGCTCTGAAATACTCTTGACAAGACCGTCTTTGCCTGAGAGCAAAAGATTAATTGCCTGCTCTTTTTCAGCAAGATTTTTGTTTAGCGAAATGATCTCCTGTTTCAGGTGTTCAAAAGTTTCCTGGTATTCATGGGCAGATCTTTGAAGCTCTTCCTTTTCAGCACGTTCAAGGCCCAAAATCTCCTGCTTTTCTGTTATCTTTTTCTCGAGCTCTGCACGAGTTGCCTGCAGGGCTGCCATGTTCGCCTGCAGAGCGTCGATCTCTGCCCCTGCTTCTGAGAGAGACTGCTCGTTACCGGTGCTTAGAGATGCCAGGCGGTCCTGGTCAAGTATAAGCTCATTGACCCTTCCCGCAGCCTTCTCGAGGTCTTCTTCAAGAGCAGCCTTTTCTTTTTGAGACAAATCAAGCAGGGATTTATGCATTACGAGATTATTTTCCTCCTCCAGCCCCCTGGCAATAAGTCTGCTTATCTCCTCATCCAGCTGCGTCTTTTCTTTTCTCAGTGAATCAGCCTGGCACAAGAGCTCATTTTTCTCCCGCTCGCGTTCGGATGCCAGTACAGTGAGCAGTTCGTTTTTTTCAAGGAGCTGCTGGTTTAAGACGGTAATCTTTTCTCTCAGGGCAGTTAGGTTTAAGGCATGCTCGGCAGTGGCTTCTTCGAGTTTTGACTGATACAGAAGAAGCTCTCTCTGAATATCGGCAATGGCCTGGTCCTTTTCGGCAGCCAGTAAATGCTCAGCAGACATAGCAGCAAGGAGTTCATTTTTCTCAAAGAGCTGCTGGTTCAGGACAGAGATCTGTTCCTGCAATGAGGCGTTACTGTACTCCTGCGCTGATTCGGACAATTCAATCCTTACCTCGTATTCCCGGAGCCTGTCCTGCATTTCTGCAGTGATTCTGTCTTTATCGGCTCGCTCCGTCTCTGCAGATGCCATGAGTGCCAACTGTTCATTCTTTTCCAGGAGCTCCAGCCTGATTTGTTCCTGGAGAACTGCAATGGCATTTGCATGTTCGGCTGCGGCCTGCTCTGAATTGGATTGGAGCCGGGAGAGGTCCTCCATGAGATTATTGATCTGCTGTTCGTTCTCGGCAATCGTTTTGCGGAGTGCAGCGGCGCCATCTTCGATTATTCTGTTTGCGGTCACGGCATCCTGGAGTCTGCTCTCGAGATCTTTCTGCTCCAACCGTTCCTTTTCTATTGCCTGAATTTGACCGGCCGCGCCGGCCATAAGGTCTTCGTTCTCTTTTTTCAGCAGGTCACGTTCATATACAAGGTTCTTGAGCGTGAGTTCATGGGCGCCATGCAAGGCCTCAATTTCATCCTTCTGCTTCTTGTAGTCCACAGAGATGTCGATCAGCAGTTCGTCCTTCTCGATCATCTCCTCATTCAACGTTGAGATCTTGACATTCAGATCAAACAGTTCTTTTGCGAAAAGGGAGTTCTCTTCCATTTTCATGTCAATTGACTGTGAAAGAGAATTTATTTTTTCAAGAAGGGAAGGGATCTTTTCATGGAGTTCGCTGTCCTTATGGCTGAGCTCGCCACTCAGACGGCTGACCTTTGTGTTAAGCTCATCGATAACATGAATCTTACTTTCAATAGCAGAGGTCAGCTCATCAATATCAGTCTTCAGCTCCGAGATCTCCTTGCTGTAAGCATCGACCTTTTGCTGGAGATTTTCCTCAACGTGGGCCTTATCCGCCTTCAGATGATCGAGCTCAACCCGGCCATTGTAGAGCTCAGCTCTTGCCTCATCCCGATCAAGCTCAATCTCTGCTATCTGTTCACGGGTTAGGGACAGCTCGCGTTCGAGTTCCCGGATATTATCTGCAGCAGTCTTCAGGCTGTTCCTTGTCTCCTCAAGGTCAGGCGCTCCTGTGGCAGTGTTTTTCTCAAAGTCTTCAACCATCTCAGGAAGAGACGTATGAGATGCATTGCGGCTGTCTTCATCTCTGCCGGCAGCTGCCTGTTTGTTCTGCTCTTCCTTTGACCCTGCATCCCCCAGGGTGTTTTGCAGCCGCTCCTCAAGCTCTCTCTTTTCCCTCGTGAGTGATTCGACCACTTGATTGTCGACAAGGAAGATGTTTTTTTGATCACGTTCAAGATTTCTAAAGATCGAGTCTTTTTCAGAGATCAGCTTCTTGTTGTCTGCAAGGAGGTGCTCGATCTTTTTCTTCAGTTCTGAAATCTCCATATTCCGGAGAAGGTCAAAATCAAACAGCTTTTCCTTCATGCTCTTATGGCTTGCGGCGAACTTCCTGAGGGAGTGTGTGAGGTTCTCTTTTTCCTTCTCAAGCCCCTTGATTATGTCATTCTGCGACATAATAATTGACTCAAGGTGACTTTTCTCCTTGGCAACAGTGAGAAATTTCTCCGTTATCACCTCGGATTTAGTATCAGTGGCAAAGGGAACTGCCGAAGGGTCAGCAATCACGCGCTGAGCCGGTGGGCTGTTCTTCTGCCCCGGACTTTTGTTGTCGTGCGCGTCAGGGGAGTCGGTCATACTTTTATTGTCAAATTCTCAATATGCTGTTTTTTTGCTGAAATAGACATAGTAGAAGGTACTAAATTTGGGTATTCCTGTCAATAAATTGGTGGAGAGAAATCTGCCTTTAGCATAGCGAACAGTTCTGTTAATGAGTCGGCTTACCAGGCGATAGAGAGCAGGCACTGAAGATCTGACTGGAGGATATTGAACTTGCAGCTAATTACCATGCACTGTCTTGAGCGATAGCAGTGTCCCTCTTTAATAACGACATGTACAGGGATGCCGGTCTTGTCCCGATGCGGGCAGAGGATATGCAGCTTGCCGGTTGCTTCGGAATAGTGGCTGTCTTTGAGGTTATATCTCATTGACTTATTATAACGCTCTGAGGCAAAAGGAAGTATTCAGTGCAATAATCAGAATGGCTTCCGCTCACAAAAAAGCCCCGGAGGAGAAATCGTCCGGGGCTTTTATTGTTATACCCTAAATCCGACTATTTGTTAACTGCGTCCTTGAAAGCCTTGCCAGCGCTGAACTTCGGGAGTTTCTTCGCTGCGATCTTAATAGCCTTGCCGGTCTGAGGATTTCTTCCTGTCCTTGCTTTCCTCTTTGACTGCGAGAAGGTGCCGAAGCCTACAAGGGAAACCTTGTCGCCCTTCTTGACTGACTTGATAATTGCCTCGATAGCTCCGTCAAGTGCCTTGCCTGCGCAAGCCTTGGTGCAGTCTGATGCCTCTGCCATCTTTTCGATAAGTTCTGCCTTTGTCATACCGTAATCCTCCT